>NZ_JCAXER010000033.1:0-56372 GCF_059758675.1 Cytobacillus sp. GQ23 | reverse complement strand
TTTGTTCGTTCAGTTTTCAAAGATCAATTTCTCTTTGTTATATTTTACCTAATCGCCCAGAAGCGACTTTACTAATATAACATGTGTTGTTTTTAACTGTCAACACTTTTTTTAAAATTATCCGCCGTCTGTGAAAATGTTTTTCGTTCATATCGCAGCGACGGATATAAATATAACAAGGATTTAAATAAAGGTCAATAGCTTTTAAAACTTTTTTACGATAATTTTTTTTTGAGTTTGTAATACCGGTGATAAATTCCCTGGCCTTTTGTTTCTATGTTTACTACCTCTATGAAATGCTTATCGATTAAATACTCCAGAAGCATGCTTAAGTCAACTGCATACAGACGAAGTTCATCATGGTTCATAATATCGTGGATGGACCATTCTTCTTTCTCAAGAAGCACATCTGTCAGATGGCTTATTCCCTGTTTGGTTCTTGAATGAATTAAAAATTCACTTGCCAGGAACAGCAGCTCCAGCCTTTTTTCAAGAGGCTCCTGGCTATTTACCAATTCTTCATATAGTTTCATTATTTCAGGTTCAATTTGCTTCACCTGATTCCAGACAGTTACTTCCGGATGGAATCCATTTTCGATAACAGCAAGCCTGGCCAAATGATGAAGGGAATGAACAATATGGTTATAGGCATCGAAATAATGGCGATTTTCAAAGAAGGCTTTTCCATCCATATATCGTCTGATCAGCTTGGCAAACTCAAGCCCCATTTTTAATTTTCGTCCATAGAACGGAAATTCTCTTAATTCCACCTTCAGGTTATGAATATATTCATTTCGATCAAATAAAACTTTTCCATTATAAAGCCAGTCAAAGATCTTTCGGTTCGACCCCAGCAGGATCCATTCGCGGAGCTGCTTATCGGTCACAATATGAAGAGCTGCTTTTTTATCTTTATATGTGTAATGTTTAACAAATACAGGTTCATCGGCTTCCTCAACAAGGATTAGCAGTACAGCATCAAATGTATCAGTAGCAGGAATAGCCTTATGCATTTTTTCGGTCATAATCACGCCTAGAGTGTTTGTCTGGCTTGCCCGTTCCTGGTATATAGGACGGAGAATATCTTCCATCATAATTCCTCCATTTTATTGATAGCGTATATCTTCGACAATTATAAATGAAATCCTTCCTAAAGGTGAGACATTTTTCGACACCATTCTATATTAATATTTATTTCAGCAAAAGGAGTGTGGTATAGTTAGGTTTTAGGAGGGAGCAGTATGGCTAAGTACTCAAATAAAATCAATAAGATTCGAACATTTGCCCTTAGTTTAATTTTTATCGGATTTATCGTTATGTATCTCGGAATATTCTTTAGGAATTCCGCTCTTCTCATGACAATATTTATGCTTCTTGGGATGCTCTGCATTCTCGCGAGCACCGGTGTTTATTTTTGGATCGGCATGCTATCAACAAAAACCGTGCAGGTGGTTTGCCCTAACTGCGGAAAACACACCAAGATGCTCGGCCGCGTTGATATGTGCATGTACTGTAATGAACCTTTGACGCTTGATCCAAATCTCGAGGGCGTTGAATTTGATGAAAAATACAACAAAAAAAATACGAAGCAGAGCTGAATCATCTCTTGCTTCCATATCCATGTACTGAAATGACCGGCTTTCCAATAGCCGGTTTTTTATTTGAATAAAAATAAAAAAGCTGACAGCACAGCGCCGGCAGCTTTAAAAATTATTAATGAGCTTCTTTGCTTGCACAATCTGGACATGTTCCGTAAATCTCCATTCTATGATGGCTGATTTTAAAACCTGTTACATGCGAAGCAAGGTGTTCTACTTCATCCAGGCCAGGATAGTGGAAATCTACAATCTTCCCGCAGCTTTCACAAATGACATGATAATGATGAGTAGTTACAAAATCGAAGCGGCTCGATGCATCACCATATGTCAGTTCCTTTACCAGGCCAACCTCACGGAATACTCGTAAATTATTGTAAACTGTGGCCACACTCATATTCGGGAATTTTCCCTCTAATGCTTTGTAAATATCGTCAGCAGTCGGGTGTGACATGGAGTTTATTAAATATTCAAGTATCGCATGACGCTGCGGAGTGATACGTACTCCAGTGTCTTTTAAAGTATCCAGCGCCTCTTTTAATTCCATATGCGCCACCGCCATGCACCTCTTTTCCAACAAATATTATTACTTTATAATCTTTATAAATAGTGTACTAATCTTTTACCACATTTGTCAATATTACAAACACCTCAATAGAGGGAATCAGCTCTTTTCATCGTGCAGTGATTGTTCACCAGTGCCCAAATGGTGATTCACAACTCGCGCAGCAACAAACAGCAGATCAGAAAGCCGGTTCAGATAGACTAAAACGAGCGGATTAATTTCTTCACCGAGTGACACTGCACGTCGTTCCACTCTTCTGACAACGGTTCGCGCTACATGGAATGCCGCTCCTGAAGGATGACCGCCAGGCAAAATAAAGTTATTAAGTGCTGTAAGATCAGCTTCCCACTCATCAATTTGCTTTTCCATGAAGGTGATATCCTCTTGCTTTATCGTCCATTTGACTTTTTTTCCTGCGGGGGTTGCCAATTCTGCTCCTGCGTGGAACAAGTCTGTCTGCACCTTATGAAATACCTGTTCCGCTTTTTCCTTACCGCTGAAATACTCGCTTCTCAAATGGCTTAATGCCATTCCAATCATGGAATTCGCCTCATCACATGAACCATATGCCTCTACGCGGATGTCATTCTTACTGACCCGCTGTCCATATATTAGTGACGTTGTCCCGTTATCCCCCGTTTTGGTATAGATTCTCATTTCAATACCCTCTTTCAAGATCGATCACATTCATATAATCTTTGTTATTTTTTATATATGTATGAAGGTTATGCTTAAAAATTTCAAAAGATCTCGGTAAATAGTTTTTAGTTCGGCTTGACAGATGTGGTGTGACTGTGACATTCTCCATACTCCAGAAGGGATGCCCCTCAGGCAGAGGCTCATTTTCAAAAACGTCCAGATAGGCATGTGAAAGCTGGTTTTTTTCAAGGGCGGATAGCAGCACTTTCTCCTCAACGAGATCTCCTCTTCCAATATTCATAAACACAGCAGAATCCTTCATAGCAATAAAATGCTCTTCTTTTAACAGATGTTTCGTTTCAGGCGTACTGGGAAGGATTGAAACGATAAAATCAGCTTCAGGAAGGATCTGGGTAAGCCCGCTGACAGGATAAATACCATCCGTCCATGGATTTTCCCGTCCGTTCCTATTCACTCCAGCCACTTTCATACCAAAACATTTTGCGAGTCTTGCTATCTCTCTCCCTATTGCACCTACACCAATGATTAATAATGTTTTTCCATGAAGCTCTTCTATTGGCAGATTACGATTCCAGACTCTCGCCTTTTCGTTTTCCATCAGCAATGCCTTCTGTTTAACATGCCCTAACATAGTGCCAAGTGCAAATTCAGCCATGGGGATTTTATGGATTCCTCTTGCATTTGTAATTAAGATGCCTTTCTCCTTGCAGGATTTCAATGGCATTTCATCCATTCCCGCAGACATCACCATAATCCACTTTAGTTTTGTTGTTTTATTTATATGTTCCTCTGTCAGATCTTCTCCATAAGTAATAAATACTTCAGCACTAAAAAAGGATTCCCCCGCAGCTTCTATTCCGTCAAAAAACAGGAATTCTCCCTCAGGGAAATCCCGAACTACCTCCTGACTCAGCTCTTCGGGAGGCATAATGGAAGACACAATATTTATAAACACCACTCCAGCATTGTTTTGTTCATCATACCACCCATCGATCAAAGGAAAAAATAATAAAAAAAACGAACCTGTTCAGGTCCGTTTCAATAAAGTATCTGAGGAGGTATGCCCTAATACAATGATATGCAAAACTTGTTCTTCGGAATGGACAAAAGCCTTGTTCCGATAAAAAATAGGCAACCTATTTAAGGCTGGGTCAAATTCTCCCTGATATACTCAAGCGCCTCCTCGACATGACCCTTGACCTTTACCTTGCGCCATTCTTTCACGAGCTTGCCTTCCTGGTCAATAATAAAGGTTGAACGCTCAATACCCATATATTCTTTCCCGAAGTTCTTTTTCAATTTCCATACACCGTACGCTTCTGCAGCTTCATGGTCTTCATCTGCAAGGAGCAGGAAAGGCAGACCATGCTTTTCAATAAACTTTTCATGTCTGCTGAGCGGATCAGGGCTTACCCCTAAAACGACTGCATTCACATCTGCAAAAATCTGATGCTGGTCCCTGAAATCACATGCCTGAGTCGTGCAGCCAGGCGTCATGTCTTTCGGGTAAAAATAAAGCACAACATTCTTCCCGCGGTAATCTGATAATTTTACCTTTTCACCATTGCTGGATTCGAGCTCAAAATCTGGAGCCGTTTTACCGATTTCAATTGTCATTTTCATTCCCCCTGTTGAATAGGTTTCTTACTCTAAGCCTATCCAACTTTGCGGCCAAAAACAACTGATATCTATAAAGCACGGTCACCGGCATCAAATACCACTCTGGCTACAAATGCTGCCGGGATCACATAGCCAATTAACGCTTCGAGCACCGCTATAAGCCTGCCTATTCCAACAGGACTGATATCTCCATACCCAACAGAAAAAAGGGTTACCGCACTAAAATAAAAGCCCGACTCCAGTTTCTCGAGGAAACCGGTCTCCATATAGTCGGTGCCGTCCATCAGCACCACCAGCCCATGTAAATCAAGCCAAATATAAATCAGGCCAAACCCAATCAAAATCGTTGCATACAAACTTATGAGATATAGGAAATTCTCCATCGAAACCCATCTACCCTTTATCTTGGCTGATGAAAATAAAGTCTGCAGACTCATGATCATGCACAGCACGATTAAAATCAGCGATAAATAAAATGCCATACTGCACCTCGTTTCGAAATGCTTATCAATTCAATTATACGCATATACCCAGTCCTGTATGACAGCCTGTCTCTATAACCCCTTGCTGGATGGGAAAGATCCGCCCAATAAAAAAAGCCAGGAATTAACCCGGCTAATTGCCCGCACCTCGATAACGCTTCACGCCTGCATTCCACGTCAGAATCGAAATGCCGAAAAATATGGTTCCGATTACAGGTGTCAAAAAGGAGTACAAAAACCATTCCTCTTTTCCCAAAAAGTATGAAGCTGGATACACGCCAACAAAGGCAAACGGAAGCACCCAGGTTAGGACGAATCGTATGACACTGTTATAAATATCAACCGGATACCTTCCATAATTCCCGATGTTATACATCATCGGCATGATGGATGTTCTTGCATCCGCCCAAAAGCTGATACAGGCAATCATAACAAAGATGCCTCCGTATACAAGCATTCCGCCTAACACAAATAAGAAAAATAAGATTGGGTCTGACCAGGAAATCCCTATGCCAAGTCTGTTTCCTGCATAAATCATAACTGCAATGCCCGTTACTGCACCAAATAAGGACTCAAGTTCCATCCGTTCCAATACGATTTGAAACAAACTATGAATTGGTCTGGTCAGTATCCTGTCGAGTTCCCCTTTTACGATATACCTCTCATTGAAATCCCAAATGTTAAAGAATGAGGAAAACAGTGCATAAGGGACAAGAAAAAATCCGTAAATAAAGATGATTTCATCTCTCGTCCAGCCACCAAGCAGATTTGTATGCCCAAACACGACTAAGATAAAAATTAAGTTGACTGCCTGAAAAAGAAGATCTGAAAAGATTTCAACAAATAAATCTGCACGGTATTGCATTCTTGTTTTCATATATTGGGCGACATATTGAAAGAAAATAACTATATAAAACATGCGTCACCCTCCTTGAATAACGAGCTGTTTTTTAGCAATGATCCACAGAATCTGAATGGGTATGATCAAAATAAGAACCCAGATTCCCTGCATCATAATCGCCTGGATGGCTTCGTTGTCTGAAAAGCTACTTGTAAAAATCATGCTCGGTACATAGCTGATACCCTGGAATGGCAGATATTTTAATACATCCTGTGCCCATAAAGGGAAAAAGCTGATAGGAATCAACAGGCCTGAAAATAGATCAATCACAACTCGTTTGGCCCGGATAAGCCCAGTATTATTATATAAGAAGAAAGTGGTAATACCTGTCAGCAAATTGATTTGCGTATTGATAAAAAAACTTAATATAATCGATATCGCAAAGAAAACCCAGGTCGTCCAATCCGCAGAGAATTGGAGCGGAAAAATGAACGAGACGATAACCATGCCAGGAACTGAGAAAAAGAAGAGACGGAAGATCCCCTCTCCCAGCCCCTGCATGGTTTTCATGCCTAAATAATTATATGGCCGGATCAGTTCCACCGCTACTTTTCCTTCTTTTATCTCTGCAGCCATTTCCCTGTCTATGTTATTAAAGTAAAAAGCCCTTGCCATCCACGCTACAGCCACATATGTTGACATCTGGATTACAGACATTCCCTCAATCGCATCTTTTTCTCCATAAATAGCACTCCACAAGAAATAGTAAGCGCCAATATTAATGCTGTATATCAGAATGCCTGTATAGTAATTGGTCCGGTAGGCAAGCATCATCAAAAAGCGGATCCGAATCATTTCTATATATTTATCCACAGGAACACCCCCGGATATAAATAAATCCTTTCATTAAAAGATCCCCCGGTCATATATATTTCTTATGATTTCCTCTGTTGACGTTTCTTTAATATTAATGTCTTTCACCTTCAATTCGGCAACCACTTTGGCAATCAGCAGGGAGATCAATTCATCATTATCCTCTGCAAAGGCTGTAAAGATTGCTTCCTTCTCATCCTTCTCCCATTTCACTTCCGATGTAGCCGTTATTTGGTTTAAGTCGTTCAGGGTCACATCTTCAAGGAATTGGAATTCTATTTCCTTCCCTTCTCCCCATTTTTCCTTCAGGCTTTTCAATGCCCCGTCATAAATGATTTTTCCCTCATCCAGCATAACCACGCGTTCGCACAGCGCCTCAATATCCGATAGGTCATGAGTCGTCAGCAGAATAGTTGTATTGTATTTTTCATTTATTTCTTTTAAAAACTCTCTGATCTTTAATTTAACAAGCACATCAAGCCCAATAGTCGGTTCATCCAGAAACAGCAGCGGCGGATTGTGGATGAGTGCCGCTGCCAGTTCACACCTCATTCGCTGCCCAAGTGACAGCTTACGGACCGGTTTATCAAGCAGAGGTTCAATATCCAATGTCTTGATAACATGTGTCATATGACTGTCGTATTGCTCATCCGAAACTTTGTACACTTTTTTAAGCAGCCTGAAGGATTCCTGAACAGCAATATCCCACCAAAGCTGAGATCTCTGGCCGAAAACAACGCCAATCGTGCTCACGAATGTCTCGCGGTCTTTATGCGGATTCATTCCATTCACGATCACTTCACCGCTCGATGGGGTTAGGATTCCCGTCAGCATTTTAATGGTGGTTGACTTCCCTGCTCCATTTTCACCTATATACCCGACCATCTCGCCTTGCTTTACTTGAAAACTGATATTGTTCACTGCCGGGACAATCTTATAATTCCTTGTCAGCAAGTCGCGGAAGGCACCCTTTAATCCAGAGCGGCTGGAATATGCCTTAAACTCCTTTTTTAAGTTCCGGACTGTTATTGCATCTGTCATCATTATTCCTCCTGCCTCTTAATACCCTAATGAAATAGTTTAGACAAACAGCTCATTCTTCACAACTAGATTGCTTCAATTCTTAACATTAAAATACAGAATACTCCGCCATCCTTCAGATTGGACGAAGTCCCTTCCAAACATGTTAAAATAATGACGGATGAATAAATGGATTTAATCAGGAGGAATAACATGCAATTTACTAATTCTGAACGGCTGCATAAACAAGCTTTAGAACATATTGTCGGAGGAGTTAATAGTCCTTCCCGCTCCTATAAAGCAGTTGGCGGCGGCTCGCCCGTTGCAATGGAACGTGCACAGGGAGCTTATTTTTGGGATGTGGACGGCAATCAATATATTGATTATCTGGCTGCATACGGCCCCATCATTACGGGACATGCCCATCCGCATATTACAGAAGCAATTAAATCAGCTGCTGAGCGCGGCGTATTATATGGAACTCCGACACCACATGAAGTGAAATTCGCCGAAATGCTAAAGGAAGCAATACCTAATTTGGACAAAGTCCGCTTTGTGAACTCAGGAACTGAAGCTGTTATGACCACGATCCGCGTTGCAAGGGCGTATACGGGCAGGGACAAAATCATTAAGTTTGCCGGCTGCTATCACGGCCATTCCGATCTGGTTCTGGTTGCTGCAGGTTCAGGACCTTCAACACTCGGAACACCTGACTCTGCCGGAGTTCCAAAGAGCATTGCCCAGGAAGTGATCACGGTTCCTTTCAATGAAATCGAACCATATAAAGAAGCGCTGGAAAAATGGGGAGACCAGATTGCCGCTGTATTGGTAGAACCGATTGTCGGCAACTTTGGTATTGTTGAACCAAAACCAGGGTTCCTGGAGCAGGTTAACGAATTAACACATGCAGCTGGTGCACTTGTCATTTATGATGAAGTCATCACAGCTTTCCGTTTTATGTATGGCGGTGCTCAGGACCTGCTTGGAGTAAAACCGGACTTGACAGCCATGGGTAAAATTATTGGAGGCGGCCTTCCAATCGGCGCATATGGCGGAAAGAATGAAATTATGGAGACAGTTGCTCCTTTAGGTCCAGCTTATCAAGCTGGTACAATGGCTGGAAATCCAGCGTCAATTTTATCTGGAATTGCATGCCTCGAAGTTTTGAAGCAGCCGGGTGTATATGAATATCTGGACAGACTGGGAGAAATGCTTGAAAAGGGAATTAGTGATGCTGCTGAAGAACAAAATGTCCCAATTACAATTAATCGATTAAAAGGTGCTCTGACAATCTACTTTACGGAAGAAAAAGTAGTGAATTATGAGCAGGCGGAAAATACCGATGGAGAGATGTTTGCAAAATTCTTCAAGCTGATGCTTAATCAGGGAATAAATCTGGCTCCATCAAAATATGAAGCCTGGTTTATCACAATCGCGCATACAGAGGAAGATATTCAGGCCACGCTTCATGCGGTGCAAAACGCATTTCAGCAACTAAATGACAAATAAATATTCACTATTTTATACATTCACGGGAGCAGAAATGCTTCCGTTTTCTTTATTCACAGCAATGAAAACGTTTACAATAATAGGTTTGTTTTATGCAAAATCCAATATTCCACCTAAAACCATATCCAACTTTTTGTATAAATAATTGATTTCTGAAAATTCATATGATATGATGGGAGAAATCTTTTGTGTAAGAGCGGATGACGCTGACATAAAGACCTTTACGTCAGCAGCGTATCCCAAATTATCCAACTATTCTTTTAATAAATGCTCCATGCATTTACCTTTCAAACCAAAAATAACTTTGTACCATCCTCTTTTAAAACCCGTAAACCAAAAAAATCTTATAGATTACTATTTTTCAGGAGGTGAACGGCTTTAAGGCACAGCCTTATTTTCAGCCGAATTTTATGACATTACATCAATGGAGTCCTTCACTTTTTAAAGAGTTTCACCGCCAGGAGCACGATGCGTGCGGCATCGTTTCTGCAATGGAGAAAAAGAAAGTCCCAACCCGTGAAAATATTTTCAGCTGTATCAATGCGCTTGTTACGATGAATCACCGTGCCGGTTTTATTAATGGAGAAGGCGACGGTGTAGGGATCCATATTGATATCCCAAGAGAGCTATGGAAAGAAAAATTAAAGGCAGCAGGAGCTGATTCTAAAGCAGCAGAAAAAGAAGGATTTGTGGTTGGACATGTATTTATGTCCAGAAAGCAGGATACTGAATCACTGAAAGCGATCTTGCTGCAGAAACTTGATGACGCAAATCTAACGGTTATTTATGCATCTGACGAAGTAACCGAATCATCAGCTTTAGGACCGATTGCCATACAGGAAAATCCCGTATTCTGGCAGTTTGCCTGTTTAGCAGATTCGGCTGGGACAGAGCTTTCCAAAAAGCTGTTTGAATTAATCATTGACTTTGAAGAAAACGAACATGTCCATGTCGCTTCCCTT
The DNA here is from genome assembly GCF_059758675.1 of Cytobacillus sp. GQ23. Classification (NCBI taxonomy): domain Bacteria; kingdom Bacillati; phylum Bacillota; class Bacilli; order Caryophanales; family Bacillaceae; genus Cytobacillus; species Cytobacillus sp. GQ23. The sequence continues at coordinate 46,245 of NZ_JCAXER010000033.1, read as the reverse complement.
AGCCAGCATCACGCTGTTTACAAAGTAATGGGTGCAGGAGATATTCTTCCGAAATATTATCACGACCTGGCAAGCCCTCTTGTTGCATCAACAATGACGCTTGGCCATAATCGCTATTCAACTAACACATTATCAAGCTTTTTCCGCGTGCAGCCTTTTAGCGTGCTCGGACACAATGGGGAAATCAACACGATTGCCAAGCTTAGAGATGAAGCCAAAATGGTCGGCGTTCCGCTGGTAAAAGACGGCAGTGACTCACAGGATCTGAGCAGAACACTTGAAACGTTAATTTGCCGTGACGGCTATAGTCTCTTTGAAGCAATGGACGTTATGTTCCCTCCTATCGTAAATGAAATCAAGTCATACCCTGATCATCTTCAGGATATGTATGCCTATATCAGGGAAGCATGGGGACATTTTGCCCAGGGACCAGCAGGGATTATTTCGCGATTTGCAGATGAGGCAGTGTTCAGTGTTGATGCATTAGGTCTTCGCCCGCTATGGATGCTTGAAACAGAAAGCTCTTACCTGTTTTCATCAGAGCCAGGAATCATTCCATCCAGCGAATATGTAAATGAACCTAAGCCTCTATCACCAGGTGAAAAGGTTGGTCTGAAATGGGACGGTGATACACTGGCTGTTTACGAGCACAGCCGTTATCAGGCTGAAGTTTTTAACAGATTTTCAAAGAGAGTGAAATCTGATAACTTCAGGATTCGCCTGCAGTCTCCAAAATTGGAAAAAACCATTTCTGTAAATTACCCGGATAAGATTCATAACGGGCAGTATAAAGCGTTCGGCTGGGAGAGAGATCATGTCCAGCTTGTCGAGCAAATGGCAGAAAAAGGCGCGGAGCCAATTCGTTCTCTTGGACACGATTCACCTTTAGCAGCACTAAATCCTCAGCGGAAAAATATTGCTGATTTTATCAAGGAAAGTGTTGCTGTTGTTACTAACCCTGCGATTGACCGTGACCGGGAAACGGAGCATTTCTCAACCCGCACAATTATAGGAAAGCGCCCTTCTCTATTTGAAAAGCAGGAGCCAGCGGCCGTAATTGAATTGCAGACTCCTATTTTAATAGAAGGAAAAGCAGGCTACGAATGTTCCGATGAACTAAATCAGCCGAGCTACGACCAGGTAACAGGCTTCTATCACGAACAAAAGCTGATATCTTATTTATCTTCCACATTTACGAAAGATGAAACGGTAAAAGAAGCTTTAGACCGTTTAGCATCAGAAGCAGTAGATGCTGTTAAGAATGGCAAAACTCTGCTTGTACTGGATGATGCTAATGCTCATCAGGATGACTCTTACTGGATTGATCCGCACCTGGCAGTTTCTGCAATCGATCAGGCTCTTGTTAAAGAAGCAATGCGCCGTGAATGTTCCCTATTGCTGCGTTCAGCTTCAATCAGATCGCTTCATGATATTATTACTGCATTCGGTTTAGGTGCCGATATTATCAGTCCTTATTATATGTTTATGACCGTTCTGGGCGAATCTGAAACACCGCTGAAGAATCTATACTCAGCACTGACAAAAGGCCTTGAAAAAGTCATTTCAACAATCGGGATTCATGAATTAAGAGGCTATGGACGTTTATTCTCTGCCATAGGTCTTCACGAAGAATTAGCTGAATACCTGAATATCGTCAATTTCTTCGGATCTAAAGAGCTATCGTTTAGCTTTAACACTTTAAAGGAAGATGCATTTGCAAGAGCTGAAGATTACCAGAATGAAAAAGAACGAATCGGTAAAACGTTCAGCCTTTTCCCGCGTATCTGGAAAGCAATTGGCGAAGTGGCATCGACTGGTGACTACAGTGCTTACAAGGAGAAAATCACTGAACAGGAAGACCAGAACCCGACAACAATCCGCCATTTAACCGGATTTAAGGAAACGGCTTCTCAGCTAAAAGCAGAAGATATCAGCCTGCATGTGGGCGAGCATGATTTGCCATTTGTCATCTCCTCCATGTCCTTTGGTTCTCAGAATGAAACGGCATTTAGAGCCTATGCAGAAGGCGCTGACAGGCTGAACATGGTCAGCCTGAATGGAGAAGGCGGAGAAATCAAGGATATGCTTGGAAAGTATCCGAGAACCCGCGGACAGCAGGTGGCATCCGGACGCTTCGGTGTGAATGCCGAGCTCCTAAATTCATCCAACCTGCTGGAAATCAAAATTGGGCAGGGTGCTAAGCCTGGTGAAGGCGGGCATCTTCCTGGATCCAAGGTTACGGCCAAAATTGCCGAGGCACGTAATGCGACAATCGGATCGGATTTGATCTCACCTTCCAACAACCATGATATTTACTCGATTGAAGATTTGGCACAGATGATTCACGAGCTTAAGACTGCCAATGACAAAGCTAAGGTTGCTGTAAAAGTGCCGGTTGTACCGAATATCGGAACAATTGCAGTCGGGATTGCAAAAGCTGGTGCGGATATTATCACACTGAGCGGCTTTGACGGAGGTACAGGGGCAGCGAGAATTCATGCCCTGCAGCACGTAGGCCTTCCAGTGGAGATTGGTGTTAAGGCAGCTCACAACGCACTGCTAGAAGCTGGCATCCGCCATAATGTAGAGCTTTGGGCTGATGGCGGAATCAAGAGTGCCGCAGACGTATTAAAGGTTATGCTGCTAGGTGCTAACCGTGTAGGATTTGGCACACTTTCCATGCTCGCCATCGGGTGTACGACATGCCGCGGCTGCCACCTTGATACTTGCCATGTTGGGATTGCAACTCAAATTGATTCAGAGGCACAGGCGAAAGAACATGGCTTAAGACGATTTGTTCCACGCCAATTTGATCTTGCTGTCAAAGGCATTATGAACCTGTTTACAGCTTTTGGAGAAGAACTGAAAGCATTGTCTGCTGCTATCGGCATTAAAAATCTGCAGGATGCAGTAGGCCGTTCTGATCTGCTTGTACAGATTAAGGGACAGGATCAGCTTGATTTGACTCACCTGCTGAAAACACTTGAAATCGGCCAATTCTCTGCCCAGGAAGCACCTGAAGCCCTGCAGGAAGCACAGCTGCAGGTAGCTGTTGGAGCGGAGTACCTTGATGCAAGTGTAGAAGAACTTGATCAGTCACGTGAATTCCATAGCATCACGTCCGAGCAGCGGGTATTGGGAAGCCGGGTTTCCTGCCACCGTGTAAGAGACAGACTGGACGGTTCATATAAAACTCTTCCGCAAGTTAATCTGAAATACAAAGGCGGTTCCATCCCGGGCAATGGCCTTGGAGCTTACAATAGCTTTGGCATTAACATCGAAGTTGCCGGAGGCGCTCAGGATGGCATCGGAAAAACTTCGTTCGGGGGACAAATTAAAATCTTTAAAGCCAAAGGCAAAAATGGCAAGTTTTACAATGGCTCAGTCGGTAAAGGCTTTGGGTATGGAGCTCAGCAAGGCTTGCTTGTAGCTCAAGGAAATGCTGATGCCCGTGCCGGAATCAGATTATCCGGAGCCGATATGATTATCGGCGGCCAGCTGCAAAAGCCGCTGCCTGAAAAAGAATACGGCAATATCGGTTCAAATGCCAATATCAAAGGATTTGCCTTTGAGTATATGACAAATGGCCGAGGATTAGTTCTTGGCGATGCCGGTCCATGGATCTGCGCAGGAATGACAGGCGGTGTTGTTTACTTAAGACACCAGCCGGAAATGGGCTTAACAAAAGAAGCCATCCAGCGCAGAATTGCCAAAGGAGCTAAAGTCTCCGTTACAACTCTTTCCGATAAAGGAAAGGAAGATGTAAAAGAAATGCTTGGCCAATACATCGCCATGCTTAATGATCAAGGACAGACAGAAGAAGCTTCACAGCTTGCTTCCCTTCTTGATTATCCGGAAGACCACTTTGTTCAAGTCATCCCGGTCAAAGAACAAGCAGATCCATCTGTATCCACAGAGTGATTATCTGCACCAATCGATCCCCATCCGTTTATCTGGATGGGGGTTTTTCTTCTTTATTTGGCACACCGTGTTTGTTTCTTTTACTTCGCCTGCGCTTCACTAAGCGGCACTATTCCGCTGCTTGAGGTCCTCTCTCTACTCCTCCGCTTCGCTAAGCAGCACTATTCCTTTGTTTTAGTTCCTCTCATTCCTCCTCAGCCTCCCCCATTCTCATTAAGCAATTCCTATAATTCCTTCTGCAGCCTGTCTTCTTTATTAGCAATCTCTTGAACTTTCCACATCATTCAGGCAACCTAAATTTTTTTACTAACATTTAATACAAATTTCATAAAAATGCCCCTTGAACTTCTTTCCATATCCCTGTATAGTACAATATTGTTTAACAATGAACAAAATCGTTTAAAGTATGAATAAATACGGCTTTTACGGTTTCATTCACCCTGTTTTATAATGAATCAAACTTTAATGAAAGAAAGGACATACATTGTATGAAACTTGGCGCCCGCATTCTTAAGACGGGAATCGCAATCATTCTGGCACTGTTATTATCAGAACTCTTCAATTTGCCTGCTCCTATCTTTGCAGGAATTGCCGCTATTTTTGCCGTTCAGCCGACCATTTACCGATCTTATTTATCTATTGTTGAACAGATTCAGGGGAACGCAATAGGCGCATTAATTGCTGTGATTTTTGTGCTTTTATTCGGCAACCATGTCTTCATCATAGGGCTGGCAGCTATTATTGTAATCACGATTAATCTTAAGCTTAAAATTGAAAACACCATTGGCCTGTCACTTGTAACCCTGATTGTCATTATGGAGACACCGGGCGATACCTTTCTGCAATTCGCTCTTATTCGCTTCTCAACTATTATGCTCGGGGTATTGTCAGCTTTTATTGTTAACCTTGTATTTCTGCCTCCTAAATACGAAAATAAGCTTTACTTTAAAATATCCAATAGCACAGAGGAAATTACCAAATGGATCAGGCTTACCATACGCCATGCATCTGAACACAGGTTGTTAAAAAACGATATTGATAAAATGAAAGATAGCAATATTAAGCTTGAACAGCTGTACTATATGTATAAAGAGGAAAGAAATTATTTTAAGCGAAATGACCTGGTTAAATCCAGGAAACTCGTTATTTACAGGCAAATGATTTCCACAGTTAAACGCTCACTGGAGACATTAAAGAAGCTGCATCGCTTTGAAAATGATCTGCAGCAAATGCCTGAAGAATTCCAGCATGCCGTGCAGCAGCAGCTTGATATTCTCATCCATTATCATGAACATATCATGCTTAAATTTATTGGGAAAGTTCGTCCGAATGTAGTGTTTGAGGAAGGCGACTTCAGCATGAGCAGAAAGGAACTGGTGAACCTTTTCCTGGCTCAGCAAAAAGAACATGAACAAGATGAAGAATCTATTCTCCCGCATATCATGCAGGTTGTATCAGCAATTGTTGATTACGATGAACATGTGGAGCACTTGGATAAACTTATTTCCAGTTTTCAGGCATATCATAAAGAGGAAAATGAGGTTTCGATACCGGATGTTGCTGAGTAAGCTTGTTAGGTGCAGCATCTATTCATAGGAAAAAGCAGCTGATGTCAGCTGCTTTTTTTGTTAATTCTTCATACGCGGATCAAGTGCGTCCCTTAATCCATCACCCATTAAATTAAATCCCAAAACTGTTAGCATGATCGCAAGTCCAGGGAAGATCATCGTCCATGGAGCCTGGATCAAATATGCCTTCGCATCAGAAAGCATCTTTCCCCATTCAGGATTTGGCGCCTCTGCACCGAGGCCAAGGAATCCAAGGGCAGCACATTCAATAATGGCTGTTGCAATCGCAAGTGTTCCCTGCACAATGATAGGTGCCATGCTATTTGGCAGCACATGTCTGAAAAGGATCCGGCTGTTGCTCATTCCGATCGCTTTTGCAGCCATAATATATTCCTCCTGTTTGACACTCAGCACCCGTGAACGGATCAGTCTGCCGAAATTGGGAATGTTGATAACCGCAATGGCAATAAGGGCATTTCTCAATGATGGTCCAAGCACGGCCACAATTGCAATGGCTAGCAATATGCTTGGGAAAGCAAGCATGATATCAAAAACACGGGAAATAATGGTATCAACCCATTTGCCATAATATCCTGCTACTACACCTAAAAGGCATCCAACTACAATAGATCCGATTACGGCAAGAAAGCCTACCCATAATGAGATCCTTGCCCCATATACAACTCTTGAGAAGATATCCCGGCCGAAGTCATCTGTTCCAAACCAGTGCTGGCTAGATGGAGCCTGAAGCCTTTTTGACAGCATTTGTTCATTAATCCCCTGCGGCGCAATAAGAGGTGCAAATACTGCCAGAATGATGAAAAATACGACAATAATGGTGCCGATTAAAGCCAGTTTATTTTTTCTAAAGCTCCTCCATGCTTCCACCCAGGGGGAAACTGCTTTTTCTTCAGCTGGCATAATAGGCGGCTGAAGGTCTTTTTGTGTTGAAAGTTCCAAGTACGTTCCCCCTCCTTAATTATATTTAATGCGCGGATCAATTGCTGCATACAGCAAGTCTACAACCAGATTGATCATGACAAAAATAAACGCAATGATAAGTATGCCTGACTGGATAACAGGATAGTCCCGATAATTAATAGCTTCATAAATATATCGTCCGATTCCCGGCCAGCTGAAAATCGTTTCAGTTAAAATGGCTCCTCCAAGCAATAATCCCATTTGAAGACCAATAATTGTAAGAACTGGAATGATGGCATTCTTTAATGAGTGCTTATAAACAACCCAAAACATTCTCAAGCCTTTGGCCCTTGCTGTTCTGACAAAATCGGATCTCATGACTTCAAGCATCGTAGAACGGGTAATCCTTGCGATGATTGCCATTGGGATGGTTGCAAGGGCAAATGCCGGCAGAATCAGGTGTCTAATGACATCCCAGAACTGATCGATTCTTCCCTGCAGGAGGGTATCAATCATATATATGTTCGTGATCGCCTCTATCGGATTTCTCACTTCTTCCCTTCCCGATGTAGGAAGCCAGTCCAGCTTAATGGCGAATGCCCACTGTTCCATTAAGCCGAGCCAGAAGATCGGCATGGAAACGCCAATAAGCGCAAGCACCATTGCCACATAATCAAACCATGAGTTCTGATACCAAGCACTGATGATACCGGCATTCACACCGATAAAAACAGCAATTAACATGGCAACTAATGTAAGTTCAATTGTTGCAGCCAAATACGGCCAGATTTCCTGGCTGATTTCTGTTTTTGTACGGAGTGACTCTCCCAGATCTCCGGTAAGAAGATCTCCCAGATATGTAAAATATTGAAGGTACCAAGGCTGGTCAAGCCCCAGCTGCTTCGTTAATTCCTCCACTGCTTCTTTTGTTGCCAATTGTCCCAATATAATCTGTGCAGGATTACCGGGGATTGCCCGGATCATAAAAAAGACGATTAGGGAAAGACCAAGAAGAACAGGAATTAGAGAAAACAGTCTTTTTAGTGTGTAGGACAGCATTGCCATCTCACCTCTCTTGAAGGTTAATAAGAAAAGCGCAAGCGCCTCGTTCGCCCCCGACAAGCACAAGACGAGCCTCTCAGAAAGGCGTTCTTTGCCTTTTAGGGAGGTTTGCCCGAAAAGTTGAGGCGACTGCTTAGGGACGACAGGCATAAGACGGTTCCTGTAAGAAGGTTTTTTTCCCTCTGGAAGGAAACGGCTTATGATCCCGAGTCCCTAGGAGCCTCAACTAGACAAGCTTGTGGCCTCGAGGGGGCAGGCGCTGGAGCTAGACAGTAATCGAATTCAAAGTTTCTCAATTTATAATATTTTTATATAGAAAAGGGAGCTACAGAACTGTACTCCCTTTTCCTTGAATATAAGAAGTATACTTATCTCACTTGTAAAGCACCTTATTTAAATTCTACAGTTGAAAGTAAGTCAGAACCTGTTGGATGCGGCTTGAAGCCTGTGATATCAGCTTTACCCGCTAGGATTGGTCTTGAGTGAACAAGCGGAATCCATGGAGCATCTTCTTTAATCAGAAGCTGAGCCTCTTTGTAAAGTTTGTCACGCTCTTCCTGATCTGGACTAGCCTGAGCTTTTACAAGCAGTTCATGCACTTCAGGGTTCTGGTAGTATGAGTAGTTGTTAGATCCGATGCTGTCCTGGTCAAGAAGTACATATAGGAAGTTATCAGCATCTCCGTTGTCGCCAGTCCAACCTAATAGGAATGTATCAGCTTCACCATTTTTGGCTTTATCCAGATAAGTACCCCACTCATAAGTAACGATTTTTGCTTTTACGCCGATTGCATCAAAGTTGGCTTGCAGTGCTTCAGCCACTTTTTGTCCATCCGGCATATAAGGTCTAGGAACAGGCATTGCCCATAGCTCCATTTCAAAGCCATCTTCATATCCTGCTTCTTTTAAAAGTTCCTTTGCCTTTTCAGGATCATACTCATAATCCTTAACGTCATCATTGTAGCCCGCTACAACTGAAGGCATTGGGTTTTTCGCCGGCTCAGCTGCACCGGCGTAGAATGCATCGATAAGAGCTTGCTTATCAACTGCATAGTTCAATGCCTGGCGGACTTTTTTGTCCTTTAATGGTCCGCGTGTGCTTGTTAATCCAAGATAAGCTACGTTTAATGACGGACGTTCAAAAGTTTGCAGATCAGGATTTCCTTCGATTTGGCCAACATCACTGAAGTTAACACCATCGATTAAGTCGACTTCGCCTGTAGCCAATGCGTTCAGACGAGCAGAGTTTTCGGGGATGACACGGAAGATAACCTGGTCAAGCTTCGGAAGGCCTTCGTCCCAGTAGTCTTCATTTTTAACAAGTGTGATGCGGTCGTTGGCTTTGTATTCTTTAAATACAAATGGACCTGTACCCACCGGGTTATGAATGAATTTATCACCATGCTTTTCAATTGCTGCCGGGCTTGCAATTCCAAATGGAGACATTGCAAGGTTCTTAAAGAATGGTGCAATTGGTTTGTTTAAAGTAAACTCAACTGTGTAATCATCTACCGCTTTTACTTCAGAGATTTTATCTCCAAATTGAGAGTTATAGTAATAGAACTGCTCAGCGCTTCCAGCTTTCCATCTTTCAAAGTTGAAGACAACCGCTTCAGCATTGAAATCAGTTCCATCGTGGAACTTAACGCCTTCACGAAGCTTTAAAGTATGCTTTAATCCATCTTCGCTTGATTCCCATTCAGTAGCAAGTCCAGGCTGAATTTCTGTATCCTGCTCACCAAATTCAATCAAAGTTTCATAGATATTTTTTGTAACTTTAAAGGATTCACCTTCTGTTGTAATAGCCGGATCAAGTGAAGTAGAGTCACCGCCGCGGCCAAATACCAGTGTGCCGCCTGAAGACGTTTCCTCTGTATCTGTACCTTTCTCTTTATCCTTTTCGTCTTTCGTTCCGCTGCTTGAGTTGCTGCTGCAGCCGGCAAGAGCCAGTGACAGTAACAAAGCTGCAACCAAGAACCAAATGCCTTTGCGCTTCTTCATTGTTTTCCCCCTCTTTTTCTTTTGCCGGTATCGGCTATTTCCTTTTTATTTATCATCCATGCAGTACTGCCCTTACTTATAGCTCAGCTATAAAGATGGCAGGCTGCAAAGTGACCAGGTTCAATTTCCTTCAGCTGTGGCCTATCTGTTTTGCAGATTGCCATGCAATCTTTACATCTCGTATGGAAAGCACATCCAGCTGGCGGATTTTGCGGGCTTGGGATGTCCCCAGTCAACAGCTCCCTGTCTTTCTTTAAAGCCGGGTCAGGGATGGGAACGGCTCCAAGCAATGCCTTTGTGTAAGGATGCAGCGGCTTATCGTAGAGCTGGTCAGATGTTGTGATCTCTACTAATCTTCCAAGATACATAACACCAACTCTATCACTGATATGTTTAACTACCCCGAGATCATGGGCAATGAATATATACGTCAGCTGAAATTCTTTTTGCAGATCTTCCAGCAGGTTGAGCACCTGTGATTGAATGGATACATCCAGTGCAGAAACAGGCTCATCTGCAATGATCAGCTTAGGCTTGGTCATCAATGCCCTTGCTATTCCAATCCGCTGCCTTTGGCCTCCGCTGAATTGATGCGGATATCGTTTGGCATGGTAGCTGCTGAGGCCGACAACTTCAAGCATCTCTTTTACCCGCTGTTTACGCTCTTCTTTGTTCCCAATGCCGTGGACAATGAGAGGCTCTTCTAAAATCTGCTCAACAGTATGGCGGGGATTTAACGATGCAAACGGATCCTGGAATACCATTTGCATTTCCTTTCTCATCTTGCGCATTTCCGCTGAATTTAGGGATGTCAGTTCCTTTCCATCAAAAACTACTTTCCCCTCTGTTGGTTCAATCAGGCGCATCAGCATTCTTCCAGTGGTTGATTTTCCGCAGCCTGACTCACCTACAAGGCCAAGCGTTTCCCCTTTGTTAACGAAGAAGCTGATATCATCAACCGCTTTCACATCACCCTGTTTTCTTCCAAACAGCCCCCCTGTTACGGGAAAATATTTCTTTAACTGATTAACTTCCAACAGCACTTCGGTCATTAATGACACCTCCAGACTCATGCAGGAAACAGCGCACTGTATGCGGTTCCTCATTATTGGCATTATAAAGTGGAGGACTTTCCGTCAGGCAGCGGTCATGGACAAACTCACATCGCGCTGCAAAACGGCATCCAGTCTTGATGGAGCCCGGTTTAGGAACATTTCCAGGAATCGAATATAATCGCTCTTTTTTTTCTCTTACATCAGGCACTGATTGAAGAAGTCCCTGAGTGTAAGGATGCTTTGGATTTTTGAATATCTCTTTTACAGGAGCTTCCTCCACTATTTTCCCGGCATACATGACAATTACCCTTTCACACACTTCTGCTACTACCCCGAGATCATGCGTAATCATAACTATGGCTGTGTCCAGCTTTTGATTAAGATCCTTCATAAGGGATAATATTTGTGCCTGAATTGTCACATCCAAAGCGGTGGTCGGCTCATCTGCTATCAGAAGACGAGGATGGCAGGACAATGCCATAGCAATCATTACCCTCTGCCTCATTCCCCCGGAAAGCTGGTGGGGATATTCCTTGATAATCTGTTCTGCCCTCGGCAGACCGACAAGTTTAAGCATTTCAACAGCCTGCTGGATAGCAGCCTTCTTATTTAACTTTTTATGTAATTTAATTCCTTCTGTCAGCTGATCTCCAATTGTAAATAACGGATTCAATGAAGTCATTGGCTCCTGAAAAATCATAGCCACTTCATTTCCCCTTATTTCACGCATTCTTTTTTCTGATGCTTTAACGAGATCTTCTCCATCCAGAAGAATTTCCCCGCCAACAATTTTTCCCGGGGGCTGTGGAATCAGCTTCATGATGGATAGAGATGTAACACTCTTTCCGCAGCCTGATTCACCTACTATCCCCAAAATTTCACCCTTGTTGACAGAGAAGCTGATATCATCCACAGCCGGAACTTCTCCATCTGAAGAGAAAAAGGAAGTCCTTAGCTGTTTTACATCTAATACTGGAGCTTGAGTCACACGGATACTCCTTTCCTGATCGTCCGTTTCTATGAAATAGGACATTTTTAACAAGTTTGGACCTTATGTCACTATCTTTTTTCATTCTATAAAAAAAGATAGGTTAAGTCTACTTATTTTTCAAAATTATTTAAATATAGTAAACATTATATAATTTTCAGTGCAATTTAATAAGGAAAATTAACATATCCTACTAATAGTTATGAAAAAATTGGACATTCATGACGTTTTTCTGATTACAGCACTTTGATGCTATAACAATTTGACGCATTGCCATGAAAAAGCAAATATAAAGCCGGCCCTGTAAACAGAGCCGGCTTTTAGCCTAATTTTCAAGCTGCTGAACCTGAAAAAGCTTATAATAATTGCCTTGTTTTTTCATTAATTCTTCATGGCTTCCCGCTTCAGAAATTTCACCATGCTCTACCAGAATAATTCTATCTGCATGTGTGATGGTTGAAAGGCGATGCGCCACGATAAAGGTCGTCCGGTCTTTAGCCAGCTTTTCCAATGCTTCCTGTATCAGATGTTCACTTTCCAGGTCAAGGGCTGATGTGGCTTCATCAAGGACAAGGATCGGCGGATTTTTCAGAAAGATTCTCGCAATGGCAATTCGCTGCTTCTGCCCTCCCGACAGTTTGACACCGCGCTCGCCAACCTTGGTATCATATCCTTCCGGCAAATTCATAATAAATTCGTGGGCATTTGCAGCCTTGGCTGCCTCGATTACTTCCTCTTCAGCGGCATTGGGTTTGCCGAGAAGAATGTTTGTTTTAACCGATTCACTGAACAAAATATTATCCTGAAGGACCATCCCGATTTTATCCCGGAGGCTTCTAACTTTAAACGAACGGATATCACTGCCGTCAAGCAGAATTCTCCCTTCATTCACATCGTAAAAACGCGGAATCAGCCCTACCAAAGAGGACTTCCCTCCTCCACTCATCCCTACAAGGGCAATCGTTTCCCCTGCCGATACATCAAGGCTGATTTCCTTTAAAACCGGAGGCTCATTCTCATTGTAAGAAAAGCTGACTTCTTCAAATTGAATATGCCCTTTAACATCCCTGCATTCTATGGCATCTGGTGAATCGTCAATATCATATTTCTCATCAATTAACTCAAATACCCGGTCCATGGATGCGATTGATTGGGTTAAGGTGGTGGATGAGTTAACAAGCCTTCTAAGCGGGCCATACAATCTATCTATATAAGCGACAAATGCCATCATCACACCCAGGGAGATTTCCCCCTGAATAACCTGATATCCTGAATATCCAATGACCAAAAGCGGTGAAATATCCGTAATAGTGTTAACAACCGCAAATGCCTTTGCATTCCATTTCGTATGGTCGATCGCTTTTGTCAGGAAATTCTTATTTTGCGCATCAAATTGGGTTTGCTCATAATCCTCAATGGCAAAGCTTTTAACAACTGCCATCCCCTGAACACGTTCATGAAGATAGCCCTGTACCTCTGCAAGAGCCTGTGACCGTGCTCTAGTCAGCTTTCTGAGATTCCCAAAAAAGTATTTGACCGAGAAAGCGTAGAACGGAAATAAAAGCAATGATACGATCGTCAGGCTAACATCCATTTTCAGCATAATCGCAATTGCTATTAAAATGGTTGCCACATCAAGCCATAAATTCATTAACCCGGTCACGATGAAGGTCTTAGTCTGCTCCACATCATTTATTACCCTGGAGATAACTTCGCCTGTTCTTGTATTCGCATAGAATCTGAAGCTTAACTTCTGAATGTGGGTAAACAGTCTGTCCCGGATATCATATAAAATTTTGCTTGCTACCCACTGGGCAAAATATTGGCGGTAATACTCTATTGGCGGGCGGGCAATGACAAATATAGCAATCATCACACCCATAACCATTAACAGTGTACTCGTCTTATCGCTCTGGCTTAATGCTTCATTGCCAATAATATCATCTATTACATACTTAATCAGAAGCGGAATCAAAAGCGGAATGGCAAACTTAATGATGCCTATTATGATGGTTCCGATAATCTGAAGCCGATACGGCTTAACGAAACTTAAATATCTTTTTATACTGTCCAACCGGATCGCCCCCTCTCTGTCTCATTCCCAGTTATTTTCTTAAACTTACCCCTAAAATCCCGCAATCATGCAGATTCAGCGCAAAATAAAAACCTGCTGACTCAAGGTCCAACAGGCGTTTTTTTCGGCATTCAGCCCTTTTTTAGCGTCTGTAAGTAAGATAACGTTCATACCATATATCAATAAAGTCGGGTGCAAAAGGACCTTTTCTCTGACGGATCCAATGGATGAGATTGTCCACATTTGATTTAAGAATACTGTCAATCACATCGGGATAATTCATTTCCTGACGATGCCGTTCGTACTCGTCTTCGTCAAGCAAATTGAATGTCATGTCCGGATATACTTTGATATCAAGATCATAATCAATATACTTTAACGCTTCTCCATCAAAAATAAATGGTGAACTAATATTACAATAATAATAAACACCATCTTCCCGAATCATTCCAATCACATTAAACCAGTGCTGGGAATGAAAATAACAAATGGCTGGCTCTCTGGTCACCCAAGTTCTTCCGTCAGATTCTGTTACGATTGTCCGGTCATTTCCGCCAATCACTAAATTCTGTGTCCCTTTTAGTACGGTTGTTTCCTCCCAGACGCGGTGGATATGCCCATTATGTTTATAGCTGTGTATTTGCATTGGTTCGCCTTCGATGGGTACCGCCATTCTTTTTCCCCTACTTTCCTTCCGGAAGCTTTGCAACCTGATAATACTTTTTTGGCGCCTTGAATAGGCTTCCTCCCCTTCATGCCCGCGCACAACTGCACAGCATGACTCAATAATATCCAAAAGAAAAAGGCAACAAAGTACGATTCCTGTTTTCTACTATTATAACGGTAAAAGGAAATTTTTAAAACAAAGAGCCATTGAAATGTATCAACGGCTGTAAAAAAAGGATATAATGGCTTATTTTATAGGTTTTGAAGACAACGAAAGATTATAGAGAGTTTATCTTTAAACGGTTACATTTACTTTCTGATAGGAGCGGATGACCTCTTCTGTCTGCTGCTCAAAAATACGATGAATTTGTTTGAGCTCTTCTTTCATTCTTATTATTTCATACTGTACGCTTTCCAGCTCGGTTTCCTGCTGAATTGCTTTTAATTCCTCTTCAATCTCCTGGCAGCGCTCTAGTTCACTCTGAAGATACAGAAGCTTTTCCATTGTTTTCATCTGTTCTGAAACTAAACTGTTAAAGTTCTCCATGTTTGTTCCACCGTCCCCATTATTTTTCCTACCCTATAATTTCGCTGTACCTTTTTTTAACCCTTTGACTAGTTATGTTGACTTTATGGAAGTTTTGTCGAAGGTGCAGAGAAAAATACATGGGACGATTTAGACAATAAAAGAAGCCGCCCTTTCCATTAAAAAGGCGGCTTCTTTCTTTAAATGTTATTAGCGGCTTTGTTTGCCTGCATTTTGACCTTTGCGAGCTTCAGCTTGCTGGTTTTGCTGTCTTACTTCAGCAGCATTTGTTTCGCTGGCAAATTCAGTACCGAATTGGCCTTGGCCAGCAGATTGTGCGTTTTGTTGTCTCACTTCTTGAACGTTAGTTCCAGCTTGAGTTTGGTTTGGTTGTTTAGCCATGATTATCACCTCCACGCTCATTAATTTAACCGGGAGGGGAGGAAACTATCCAACTTTTTAACAAACCAAAAATATCCATTTATTTAAACAAGCAGAGAAATGCCTCCATCCACAATAATCGTCTGGCCGCGGATCATACTGGACTCCTCACCTAACAAGAACATAACCGTATTCACCATATCTTCAATTTCAACCATGCGTCCTGCAGGGGTTTTGGTCTTAGCTTCTTCTAAAAGCTCTGCACGGTTAGGGAAATGCTTTAAAGCTTCTGTATCCACTGCACCGCCGGAAACAGCGTTTACGACGATATTCTTAGAGGCCAGCTCCACAGCCAGGTATCGTGTTAATGCTTCTAAAGCTGCCTTGGAAACCCCAACAGTTGTATAGTTTTCCAGATAGCGGATCGACCCGAGCGAGCTGATGCTTACGATTTTTCCGCCTCCGCTTTTCTCCATTAGCTTTGCGGCTTCCTGACCGCAGAAAAGCAGAGCTTTGCTGTTAATATTCATTGTCCAGTCCCAATGGGATTCTTCCAGTTCCATTACCGGACGCAGAACCCCGGAAGCTGCATTGTTGACAAACACATCAAGCCTTCCAAATTCACGGTCAATCTCCGCGAAAAGGCCTTTAATTTTCTCTACATCCCCCACATTTGCTTTAACAACGAGAGCTTTTCTTCCAAGCGCCTCAATTTCGGCTGCTGTTTCATTTGCTGCTGATTTGCTGCGTGCGTAATTGATGACAATATCATAGCCTTCTTTAGCAAGCCTGATGGCTGTTGCCTTTCCAATTCCTCTGCTGCTTCCTGTAACCAGTGCTACTTTTTGTGTCATGTTCCATTTCCTTTCTGTTATGTATTTCTGTTGTTTAGGGATTATTATCCCGGGAATTTATAAGCAAACAACTTACCGATTTCATTTTAGCTTTTTCCATGTATATAAGGCAATTCGAATTAAAACACTATTTGTAATCCAATTGAGGAAAGGAAGATGGCAAATGTTTGTCGGACGTGATATGACAGAGCTTTCCATGATGTCAAAATCGGACTGGAAGGACAGTGAGCTTGCTTTTTACCATCATTCGTTTCAGCAGATCATGCCTTATTTAAATGCTGAGGGTCAAACCATCCATAGGGAAATTATTGAAGAAATAGAAAACCGGGGCGGCCTGAAAAGACAGGAAGCCGATTATACTCACGGAACCAGGGTCAGCTTTGATTAGTTTTAAGGGGAAAAGGGGAAAGTTCCCCTTTTCTATGTTCTGCTTTCCAAATATTGCTTCCAGATTTTCTGATGGGAAACCGGAAATGGAAATTCCTTTATTTCTTCAAGGGTAACTAATCTCAAATCGTTTCTTTCCTCTTCAATTTTGATTAATTTTCCTTTATAAACATTTATGTTCCATGTCAAATGGGAAAATACGTGTTCGATCTGACCTGTCATATCCTGTATATCCACATTGGCGCCATATTGCGTGCTGAACACATCTTTCATCTGCTCTTTGTCGCTTACATAAGCAATATTAATCTCTGCCATGGGAAATTCCCAGAGATTAGCAAGCAGGCCTTTGCCGGGTCTTTTGTGTATCAGCACCCTGTCTTGATCATCCATTAGGACCGCTGCTGCCAGCTGCACATTTCTTTGCTTTTTGGTTTTTGTTTTTACGGGCAGCTCCTGCTGAGTCCCTTCATAAAACGCAGTACAATGTTCTCTCACCGGGCATAATAAGCAGGAAGGAGAAGTTGGTGTACATATTAATGCGCCAAGCTCCATAAGCGCCTGGTTGAAATAGGAAGGATTTTCATGTGAAATTAATGTGCGGACAGAAGACTCAAAGATTTTCCTGGAAGATGGCTTGGCGATATCTTCCCAAATGGACAGGATGCGCGAAAGGACACGCATTACATTGCCGTCCACAGCCGGTTCAGGTATGCCGTACGCAATACTGAGAATGGCTCCTGCAGTATAGGGCCCTACTCCTTTTAAGGAAGAGATCTCTTTTGGCGTATCAGGAACTTTGCCGCCATATTTTTCATGAACCTCTCTGACGGCAGCCTGGAGATTTCTTGCCCGTGAATAATAGCCCAGACCCTCCCAGGCTTTTAAAACCTTTTCTTCGTCTGCTTCAGAAAGATCCTTGATGGTCGGAAACTGTTCAATAAAACGGAGGAAATATGGAATGACAGTATCCACCCTCGTTTGCTGGAGCATGATCTCGGAGACCCAGACTTTGTACGGATCCTGATCCTTTCTCCAGGGCAAATCCCTTTGCTCGGCTTCGAACCATCTGAGCAAATCATCCTGAAATCCTTTTATATCTGTTGATTCGATTGTATTTTGACTAACTTCTTTCAATTTTTTATTCCTCCTGATGTTAAACAATCGGAAAATATGGGAATATATTAGTACAGTCGCTGCATGAATCATAAGTGAACATTTTGCTCCAACTTTTGCGACACCTTTAAAGGTACCCATATTCAGCTGTGAATACAAGAGTTTTGTTAGTACACTTTAATTAGGTAACCCCCAAATATAACTAGCCTCACATAAGAATTGTTACCAAGGAAGGAGGTATTTCCTCTTGGATACCGGCACACATATCGTGATGGGCCTGGCGATTGGCGGCATTGCCACTCTTGATCCCGTTGTTGCAGAGAGTTCTGCTACAGCAACCAGTGTCATGATTGGGGCCATCGTCGGTTCACAAATACCTGATATAGATACTGTCTTAAAATTAAGAAATAATGCCGTTTATATTCGCAATCACAGGGGAATTACCCATTCCATACCAGCTGTACTGCTTTGGCCTCTTGTCATCCTTGCAGTGGTTTATCCGTTTTTTCCGTCAGCTAATTTGCTTCATTTATGGCTATGGACTTTTTTAGCTGTCTTCCTGCATGTTTTCGTAGATATATTTAATGCATATGGAACACAGGCGCTCAGGCCCTTTTCATCTAAATGGGTAGCACTGGGGATTATTAACACATTTGATCCATTCATCTTTGGGATCCATGTAGCAGGATTATTTATATGGGCATTCGGTGCCCATCCCGGTTATACCTTTTTAATCATTTATGGCATTATTTTTGTTTATTACCTTCTGCGGTTTGCAGCCCAGAGAAGTGTAAAAAATGCCGTCAAGGTTATGATACCGGATGCCACTGACATCATCATTGCCCCAACCATGAGATTTAATCAATGGCGTGTGGCGGTGATGAGCAGGCAGCAGTTTTTTGTCGGGCGCGCAGTTAAGAATCATGTACGGATACTCGATCAATTTAATCGCGTTCCGGTTCCCGAGACACCTGTTATAGAAGCCGCAAAGAATGATAAGAATTTATCTGCCTTCCTATCCTTCTCACCGGTTTACCGCTGGGAAGTGGATGAATATGATGACTATTACGAAGTTCGTTTCATTGACCTCCGCTATCGGAGCAATGGACATTATCCATTTGTCGCTGTGGTCCAGCTCGATCGGGACCTTAACATTCAATCATCCTATACAGGCTGGATTTTCAGCGAGGAAAAGCTTCGAAAAAAACTGGATATACTCCCCGGCTAATGAAAACAGGCTGCTTCAATTGGCAGCCTGTTTTTAATTTAGCTTATTTTTATCCTGCTCAAGCAAATGCTTGTATTTAGGATTATTGGCAACAAATTCATGGAGCCTGGCTCCATAATTTTCTACCCATTGCCTTACAATCCTTTCTGTCATTTCAGCACCTTTGTATTGTCTTCCAGCCTTGGCATAAGTCGCTTCGAAATCTTCCCAGAGCAGTTCAATCCATGTCCTTGCCTGATTTGCTGAAAGCATATTATTCTTTTCCAATAAAAGTTCATACAGCTTTTGCTGGTACTCATTCATAAAAATCACCTCTTTACCATTTATTAATACCTTTATTCCTTCATAGCCTTCCGTAAAGTACAAATAATAGTAGTACGTGATTGGCTAAAGCTTGTCACGCTCTTATTCCGGTTTAGGAGGCTTGTTATGCGCAATAAAGCGAGAAATTTTCCAAATCAGAACAATATTAAATTGGAGGGGGAGCCGCGGGCCAAAGCAGAGTATGCTTCACGCCGGGCAGATGGCACAATTAACACGCACCCTCAGGAACGAATGAAAGCTTCATCAAACCGCGAAAGTGACACACCAGAATTTTAAAATACTGGGAGGCTTGGTTATGGGAAACAGCAAAAACTTTTTTGGAGATAATCCTTATTCCAGTCCATTTACTTCACCGCACTTTAGGCCAAAACGCGCACATTCACAAGTAAATGGCGAGACCCAGCAAACTCAAGACCTCATTATTTTAAAACGGCAGATTCGCAAAAATTCTTAAAGGAAGCTTCAATCAGAGGGTTTTCGCCCTCTGATTGTTAATTATTCTTTTTTCTCTACTTTTTTTAGCATAGATATAGGCAGAGCCTCTTCCCCTTTGCTTCCATTCAGCCGGAATCCCCAGGCAAATACGCCATTCATATAGTCAATTTTAAAGTAAACTCCTGGATCCCCGTCAATTTCATAAATTTCACCGGGCGCGAAATCATCCGGATTGAGCAGGTAGGATTTCGCCATTATGGCTTTGCGTTCAAGCACGGCAAACTCATTTACCATGCCCATCTGTTCAGCTTTCCTTGCTTTTTCATTCAAACTGGCAATTTCCTGCTGAAGCTCATAGGTAGACATTGTACTGTATCTTTTATCCTGCATATTAATCCCTCTTACTTTCTCTATTGAAGATACCATCTTGGTTAATACTTGATTTTGTTTAGTCTATTAATCATAACCGTTGATTTACGCTCCAGGCACTCAGCAAACCATGGGGCTACCGGGAGCCTCCTCGACGCTCCTGAGTCTGCGGGGTCTCCCCTGGTTCGCTACTCCAGTAGGACGTTGAGTAAGCTTCCTTGAGGACACATCGCACGAAGAAAATGCGTATGTATTTTCGAGGATCTCGCACCTTCCGCTCCAATCAACTCAGTAATCAAATATTTACATTGCGGGCTTTTAAACCACACACTCCTAAGTATATGAGAAAATGAGCGATTAGAAAAGGCCGCTGCATCCGTTTTGATGCTTTTCGCATGTATTGGACTTTTTTGCTAAGATGATGATTATAAGACGTTTCAAAGGAGGATTCAAATGAAGTCAGTCATCATTACCGGAGCGGGGTCGGGTTTGGGAAAAGAGCTTGCTTTATTATTTGCCAGACAGGGATTACATACTATTTTAACAGGCAGGACATTGGACAAGCTGCAGAGCGTAGAACAGGAAATCCGTGAGGCCGGCGGAAGCGCTGAAGTCCATACATTAGATATCACCAAAACCAAAGAGATCAGCAAATTAATGACACAAATTCAGGATCATGAACTCTATGGGCTTTTAAACAATGCCGGGGTTGGGCATTTCGGGCCTTTTAACAGCCTTTCAGAGCAGGACATTCAGGAAATGTTCGACACTAACACGCTGGGCACTATTCATATGACACAGGCTATTCTGCCCTTTTTAAAAGAAAAGAATGAAGGCCTGCTGATGAATATCATTTCGACCGCGGGCTTAAAAGGGAAAGTTAATGAATCTGTGTATGTGGCAAGCAAATTTGCTGTAAGAGGATTTACCGAGAGCCTTCAGAAGGAGCTGGAGAACACAAATATTAAAGTTAAAGCTGTTTATATGGGCGGAATGGACACCCCTTTCTGGGATGAAAGCGACCATATCAAGGACAAATCGAGGCTTCGCTCTCCTAAAGAAGTGGCAGAAATGATTCTTGATCATATGGAAGATGATTCAATTGTCATCGAATCAAAAAAATAACACATGGTCCTCCATGTGTTATTCTTCTTCACTTAAAAATTGCTCTATCAGGTCAAAAGTAAAACCTTTTCTGAATAAAGCCTGCTTCATTTTTTGAGTATATTCGAACTCAGGAAGACCTGCATATTTTTTCTTTGCTTTTTCCGCCTGGAACCTCAGGGCAGCCAGTTCTTCATCCTCTTCTTTATCAATCTCCGTTTCAGATACAGCTTCTTGAATGATGTCAAAAACAAAGCCTTTACGCATTAACATCTGTTCCAGCTTTTGCTTAAGGATTTTGGATGAATCACGGGCATATTTCTTTGAATACTTTTCACACAGCCTTATGGCGGCAGATAATTCAGCATTCCTTGGATATTCTTCTAACGCCTGTTCGATTAATTGAGGGGAAATCCCTTTCTCCTTCAGCTCCGTGCGGATCAGCCCTTTCCCTTTATCTGAAGTGTTCATTTGGGTACGCACAAAAGCGGCTGCAAATTCTTCATCGTTTAAAAAATGGTAATCATACAATTTGTGGATAACTTCCTGAATAACCGGTTCTTCCACTTCTTTTTCAGCTAGATGTTTGCGGACTTCGGTTTCTGAGCGCATTCTTCTGGATAAATAATGAATAGCCCTGTTATAGGCTTTCCGGATATCATCCTGGTAGCCAATCTCATTTAAAGAGAATTCATCTAGCTCCATTCCCTTTTTGAGCTGATGCTTAATTAAAACATCTTCATCCACACTAAATGCATATTCTTCACCTTTCCCATAATCCATATATATATTATAGCGGTCTTTGCTTTTTTTCTGGACAGTGATCTTCGTAATAGTCGGCATTTTCTCCACCTCTTATCTTAAATGTAACACATCCAAAAAAGGATTTTGAAAGAAAACGTCGTAAAATGTAGCAAAGTATGACACATGAAAGGGGAATCTCCCATGAGAATTGCCATCACCGGCGGAACTGGCTTTGTTGGAAGCGCCTTGGTTAAACAATTGCTGGAAAAGAAACATGAACTATTCATTCTTACAAGAAATACAGCTGATAAAAAGGCTTCTAAAAACTTGAATTATGTTCAATGGCTGAGCGATGATGACTCGCCTGAGGATGCTCTCGAAGGCATTGACGTGTTTATCAACCTGGCTGGTGAGTCTATTAACAGCGGAAGATGGACAGAGGTACGCAAAAAGCGGATAGTAAACAGCCGCATTACAGCCACCAGGGAAGTTCTCCGCATTATTAGCCGCCTGGAAGAGAAGCCGTACACCTTAATCAATGCCAGTGCCGTCGGCTACTATGGCATATCCCGAAATGAAACCTTTACTGAGGACACCAGAAAAAGCGGCACTGATTTTTTAGCTGAAACAGTAAGACGCTGGGAAGAAGAAGCCACTAAAGCAGAAGCATTTGAAGTCCGGACCCTTTTCTGCAGGTTTGGAATCATTCTCGAAAAGAACGATGGTGCCCTTCCCCGTATGGCCCTTCCTTACAAATTATTTGCCGGAGGGCCTGTTGGAACAGGTGAGCAATGGGTTTCCTGGATTCATTTAGATGATGTTGTAAACGGAATCCTGTTTTGCATAGAACACGAGCAGCTTCAAGGTCCCGTTAATTTTACATCCCCAAATCCCCTGACAATGAACGAATTTGGAAAAACACTTGGTGAGGTTCTTAATCGTCCGCACTGGATGCCCGCTCCCGCTTTTGCTCTAAAAATTGCTCTCGGGGAGATGAGTACCCTGGTATTAGAAGGGCAAAAAGTGCTTCCCGAAAAATTGCAGGCATCCGGTTACAATTTCTTATATCCTGATCTAATGTCTGCCCTAAGGAATATTTATCAATGAAATTTGTATCATTTTTGTCAAATAAGGGAAAAATAAGGGAAGTGTGTACCCTTATTTTGAAAGGATGATGTAAAGTGGATAATAAGAAAAAAGACAAATCCAAAAGCACCTTATCAAGCATGCAGGAAGTAACCTATTCAAGAGAATTCAAGCGGGCTGACAAAGCTGGCGGATTTGCAGGCAGACAGCCTAGACATTAATTTCCACTCATACCGCCCTGATCTATGGTACATGATAAAGGTACGGAAACATCTGAGTTTCCGTACCTTTATTGCTGAAAGGGGTTATTTGCAATGGGCCGTGCACATGGACATAAAACTCGTGATAAAAACAAAGCATCACTTCCACAAGTACCTAAAAGCATGAAATCTGACGGCATTGACGTAGAATTTAACCGCGAACTCGCCGATCAAGAAGATCTCGAGGCAATGGCACGTTCCAATGCTGCCAATCAGCGAGCATATAGCCGAAAAAAGCGCTAGCTCAAAGGTAAAAAAGAAGCAGGAGCATCAGGTTCCTGCTTCTTTCATTTTCACGTTAATGAGTGTGTGCTTCTCTTTTACCTATGCCGTGTCCGCCTTTCTTCATTGTCTTAATATATGGGATGGCGAATCTGTCAATCCCCCAGCAGTAAGCGCCTGCACCTGTGAATAGAAGGATGATGGCTGCTGTATATAGTATCGGGTTAGTGCTTGTTGTTCCTGCTAATAAGAAGTTTAGATTCATGAAAGCTGCTGCAACTAAAGCCGGAATGGTCGCAGCTCCAAGGATAAGTCCAATCCCGACAAGAACTTCGCCCCATGCCACCAGAGTGCTGAATAGATCCGCGTTTGGCAGTGCTACATTTTCAAGGAATCCCGCATACCAGCCCTGCACTGCAGGATGATCGCCGGCGGCATTAGCAATGGCCCCCTGTATGAACCCGCCTGCATTAAAACCGTCTGCTACCTTATGCCACCCTGCTTCAAGCCATTGTATTCCAAGCCATACTCTTAATACTGTCCACACCATTGCTGCCTGAGGAGTTTTCCACCATTTCATTGTAATCATCTCCATAATATTATTGTGAAATTTTTCACATAATTTCTTAAAATTTTCCCTCCTGGGTATTTTAAAAGCCGGCCAGCTCTTGGGAAGAAAGCATTCTTAGTGAATTTATTTGTGAAATACTTCACTAACTTTCCTCACTTATAATATACTCCATCCTCCCTCTTTCCGCAATATACTTCACCAATTCTTCACAAATATTGGGCCGTGCCCAAACAGGCCGTTTTCATCCTCACAAAGCGGGAATAGGTAGAGAGTACTGTGTAAATTATCGCTTTACTAAAGGAGGACCTTTGACATATGCTCGAAAACTTATTGAAAGACCTTATTTCCATTAACAGCTCTTCAAAGGAGGGAGCAAACCAGGCCATTGAATATTGCCACCAATGGCTGTCGGGACATGACCTCCCTTCCAGAATCATCGAAAACAATGGCTATAAAATGGCTGTCTGTGAAATTGGAAGCGGTGATCGGACCGTTATTTTCAACGGACATGTGGATGTTGTATCAGGAAAAGAAGAACAATTCATCCCTGCAGAAATCCGCGATAAGATTTATGGCCGGGGCGCTGCGGATATGAAAGCAGGAGTTGCCGCTATGATGTGTGCGGTAAAAGAGCTCAAAAATATGCCTATTGGCGTAAAAATTCAGCTTCAAATTGTTTCAGATGAAGAAATCGGCGGCTTTAATTGTTCCGGGTATCTGGCAGAACAGGGATATCGCGGCGATTTTGTCATTTGCTCTGAACCTACTCAGCTTGGAATTGCACTCGAAGCCAAGGGGGTAATCAGGCTTGACATAGAAATAGAAGGAGATCCAGCCCACGGAAGCCGCCCTTGGGAAGGAATCAATGCTATAGAAAAGGCTTTTGAAGTACATCAGAAATTATTAGAATTGCCTTTTGCAAAGGAATCATCGGAATTTTTCCCACATCCTTCAATTAATCTGGCGAAAATAAACGGAGGTGATGTTTATAATAAGGTGCCTGAAAAATGTGTAATGTCTTATGATATCCGCTATTTGCCCCAGCAGAATCATGAAGAGATCATCAAACAAATTGAGGATATCACAGATGGGGAAATTATCATGAATATGTTCTCAAAGCCGCTTGTAACAGAAAGAGATAATCCCTTCATCCTGATGCTTGAACCCATTGTGGAAAAGTACACCGAAGATAAAGCTGTTTTCTTTGGCCAGCATGGGTCCGCGGATACTGTTTTCTTTGCCAATTACGGGATACCAGCTATTGAATTTGGCCCAACAGGCATGAATTGGCACGGTGATAAGGAATACGTCCTTCCGCATTCCATTCATTTATATGAAAAAATGCTGATCGGCTTTGCTATGAAATTTTCAAATTAAGAGGCTTTTTTGATGTGAACAGTCTCCCAATATGGTAAATTTTTGACTATATGATAAAAGGGGGATTCACTGAAATGAGCGCTATTAGTTTATTAAAAAAATCAGCCGGCATTGTGCTGGAGAAAAAGAATCTGACAAATGTTACAGCGAGAGTAGGTCTGGTGCTGGACATTTCAGGCTCCATGCGAAAGTTATATAAAAATGGGACTGTTCAGAGGGTTGTGGAGAGAATCTTAGCTGTTGCCAGCCAGTTTGATGATGATGGCTCACTGGATGTTTGGGTGTATGATAATGAATTTTCCAGGCTGAAGCCGGTAACCGAACATGATTTTGAAGGATATGTGGATCAGTATATTTTAAATAATGATCTGATTCACAAATTCGGAAGAAATGATGAGCCTCCGGTAATGGAGGATGTCATTCAGAAATATACCTCTGAAGAACCGAGCAAAGATCCTGCTTTCATTGTTTTCATTAATGATGGCGGCTGCAAAAGAACCATCAAAAAGCCGGTGGTTTCCTCATCCGATAAACCATTGTTCTGGCAGTTTGTCGGGATTGGCGATTCGAACTTTGAGGTATTGGAAAAGCTGGATGAAATGGACGGCCGCTATATTGATAACGCAAATTTTTTCCACATTAAAGATGTAGAGGCCATCTCTGATAACGAACTATATGACCTCCTTCTGAACGAATTTCCGGACTGGCTAAAAGAAGCAAAAGAAAAAAATGTCATTTGATAGAGCAGCAAAAAAGGCGGATTTGATTTATAATCAAGTCCGCCTTTACATATTATTCACGCATTTGCCCTTGCGGCCGCTTTCCCATGCAGCCGATAATAAAAGCCCTCCTGTTTAAGCAGTGAGTCATGTGTTCCTTCCTCAATAATCCGGCCCTCATTGAGAACAAAAATCTTATCGGCATTTTGAATTGTGTTCAAACGGTGGGCAATGACAAAGCTGGTCCTTCCTTTCATCAGCTCCTGAAGAGCATCCTGAATTTTAAGCTCTGTTACTGTATCAATGCTGCTCGTGGCTTCATCCAGAATTAATATGTCCGGGTTGGCCAGAAATGCACGTGCAATGGAAAGAAGCTGCTTTTGCCCCTGGCTAATGCCATTTCCATCCTGGCTCAGCACTGTATCATACTGCTGAGGAAGTTTCATGATAAATGAATGGGCATTAGCAAGCTTAGCTGCCTCCATCACTTCTTTATCTGAAGCTTCCAGCCTGCCGTAGCGAATATTTTCGCGCACAGTGCCACGGAATAGAAAGGAATCCTGCAGGACAAATCCCATATGTTTTCTAAGGCTTTCTTTTTTCACACTGGCGATATCCTCACCATCAATTAAAATACAGCCTGAGTCCCGTTCATAAAACCGGGAGAGCAAATTGATCATGGTGGTCTTTCCTGCACCTGTCGGACCAACGAAAGCAGCGGTCTGGCCTGCTTTGACATGAAGTTTTACGTTTCTTACCGTATTTCCGTCTTCTTCATATGAAAAAGAAACATCCTGAAATTCGACCTCACCTTTTACTTCACCAAGGTCTTTGAGCCTCTCTTCATTTCGGAATTCTTCCTCCTCATCCATGATGTCAAATACCCGCTCAGCTCCTGCAATTGCAGAGAGTAGGGTATTAAATTGGTTTGCCAGGTCATTAAGCGGACGTGTAAATTGCCGGGAATACTCCGTGAACACGACAATTACACCGATTGAGATCATGCCATTCAGGGCAAAAATCCCCCCTACCCCGGCGATGATGGCAAAGCTCATGTTGTTCAGGACATTCATCAATTTCGGGATAAACCCGGAATAGGTTTGGGCCCAAAATCCAGCCAGCTTAAGTTTTTCCCCTTTTTCCCGGAACTCGGCGATCACCTTCTGTTCCTGTGAAAAGGTCTTGATGATCCTCTGTCCTGATATGGTCTCTTCAATATAACCGTTCAGCTCTCCAAGATTCTTTTGCTGCTCTTTAAATAATCGTCCTGTCCGTGCTGTAATCCACTTCATGCCCAAATACATCAGCGGCACAATGATCAGGGTAATGAGGGTTAGCAAAGGACTTAGCCACACCATAACAGAGACAGTTCCAATCAGAGTCAGCAGGCTTGAAAACACCTGGATCACTGAACTGTTAAGTGTCGAGCTGACATTTTCAATATCATTTGTTACCCTGCTCATCAGTTCCCCCTGCTGGCGCTTGTCAAAGAACGGAATGGGCAGTTTGTGCAAATGACTAAAAAGCTTTGTTCTCATTGTAAAAACCGTTTCCTGTGCAATGCCGATCATCCAATAATTCTGAAACCAGAGAGCAAGTGAGTTCGTCACATAGATGACTCCGAGCCAGATCAGTAAGGCGATAAATCCATCACTATTTTTTGTGACAATATAATCGTCAATAGCCATTCCGACTAAATATGGGCCAAGCAGCCCCATAGCCGAGCTGATGACCACCATTAATAAAACGAGATATAACAAACCCTTATTAAAGGCTAAATAGGACCAGATTCTTTTGAGTGTAGACCCCATGTTTTCAGACTTAGGCTTTTTCCCTTTAGGAAATTTTCCATTCAGTTCAAGTGGAATCTTTTTGTATTGGAAAGGTTTTATTAGGTGCTTAAGCATAGTCTCTGTTCTCCTCTCCAGACTGGGATTGAAAAATCCGTTTATACAATCCGGATGTCTTAAGAAGATTCTCGTGGTCTCCTTCAGCAAGAAGCATTCCATCTTCAAGCAGCAAGATTCTGTCTGCTTCCATTGCTGTGCTGATTTTCTGTGTAATAATCAATGTTGTACAGGTATACTCTTTCAATGAACTCAGAAGTTTTGCTTCTGTTTTCATATCCAGTGCACTTGTGCTGTCATCAAGAAGAAGGATTTTAGGCTTTCTTACAAGCGCCCTGGCAATGGAAAGACGCTGCTTTTGCCCGCCTGATAAGTTAACACCCTTTTGCCCCACTCTTGTTTCATAGCCCTGCGGAAGCTTCATGATGGTTTCATGTATCTGCGCATTGACAGCTGCTTCAGTAATTTCCTCCATCGTTGCATGTTCTTTGCCCCATGATATATTCTCTTTCACACTGCCTGTAAAAAGCAGGGCTTCCTGAGGAACAAAACCGATTTTCATGCGGAGGTTTTCCATTTTCAGTTCCCTGACATCGTGCCCATCAATTTCTACCTTTCCTCCGGTTACATCATAAAGCCGGGGGATCAGCTGGAACAGAGAGGTTTTTCCGGAGCCTGTTGCACCCAATATCGCCACTGTTTCCCCGGGATGGACGGTAAAGCTGATGCCATCGAGTACCTTCTCTGAAGTTCCGGGATATTTGAAAGAAACATCTTTAAAGTGAATTTCGCCCTGGCTCACAGTTAACTCCTTCATATCAAGAGATTCTGAACGGTCAGTTAAATCCACTTCAGTGTCCAATACTTCTTTTACACGGTTCGCAGAGGCCCTAGCCCTTGAAAACGCCATGATAATCCAGGAAAAAATGGAGAAGGCTGCGGTTATTCTGGTTGCATAGTTCACAATCGCAACAACCTCGCCTACCTTTACATCACCTGAATTTACCTGTATGCTCCCAAACCAAAGGACGCCAAGAATACTAAGATTCATGATGAAAAGCAAAACAGGCATGGTCACTTCCATCAGACGCAATGCTTTAACGGTACTATCTCTGAGATCCTCATTTGTGCGCGTGAAGCGTTTCACTTCATGATTTCTGCGGACAAACGCTTTAATTAGCCGGATCCCCGTCAGGTTCTCCTGCATGACGCTGTTCACAGAGTCGAGCTTTTCCTGGACTGCCTTAAAAAGCGCGCCGCCTTTTCCCATTACCCAAAACAGAAATAGAAAAAGAAAAGGGGCCACAGCTGATAAGATAAGAGCAAGCTTCACATCTACCACAAATGCCATGATAAGTCCGCCGATGATTAAGAGAGGCGCTCTCATCATGATTCGAAGGCCCATAAAAACTGTATTCTGAAGCTGCGTAATATCATTTGTTATACGGGTAATTAAAGAAGAGGTCGGAAATAGATTAAAGTTGGCAAAGGAGAAGGATTGAACCTTATCATATAAGCTTTTCCTTACATCAAAACCAAAGCTCTGGCTGACATGTGCCGCATAAAAAGAATTAATGACCCCAGCGGCAAAAGAAACAAAAGAAGCAGCCAGCATAATGCCTCCCCACTTTACAACCTCCTGAAGATCATTTTGCAAAATGCCTTCATCTATGATTTTTGCCATGAATAATGGCTGAATAAGTTCAACAGCAAGCTCCGTCAGCATTAATGACAGAGCTATGGCCACCGCGATCCGGTAAGGCTTAAGAAATGCTAAAACTTTCGCCATTTGCAGTCCCCCAAGCTGTAATTGCCGTTAATATATGTATTATCATACTTCTAAAATCCTTCGTTAAACTAAATAATCCTATCATTATCATAATCCTTTTTACAAAATTTTTAAATAATTCCATCGAAAAAAATTAAAACGCCTGGAAGAAACCAGGCGTCTATTCTTTTTTATAAATGGGGGCAATCAGCTCAATCCTATTTGTCCAAATGCCTCCTGAATAACCATCAGGCAGCCGCTCCAGATCTTCAGGTCTGTCAAAGCCTTCCGACCAGCTGCCGTCCCCTGCAACCACAATGACTCTTGTGCCTGCATCATCCATTCGGTTCAGAAACTTATTTGGCCATCCCCACAATAGTTTTGTATACGATTCTGGAATATGAACCTGTGTGTTTTTACAGGCTTCTGGCATATAGCCTGTCCATCCCGCTCCTATATATGGAAGAAGGCACTCTTTTAATGTTGCCTTTGACATTACCCGCATCTCGGGCATTTCTTCCTTCAGGGCGGCGATTGGCCTATCCCCTCCATATACAGATAGTTTCTCCAATCTGTCTGGTGGAAGCATGGACAGGTATTCAGCAAGCATGACTCCTTCCTCTGGGTCATTGCTTTTAATATGAATTAAGAGATCTCCTTCCGGAAATTCCTTCATGACTTCATCCAGGCTTGGCATCATTCCGATCCCTTTACCGCGAAACGGATAGGTTTTTCCTTGATCCGCTGTATAGCCGTACCCGATATCAAGCTTTTTTAATTCTTCCATCGTATAATCTCTTGTATTGCCCTTTGCATTTGTCCGGCATTCCAGCCCCCAGTCATGGAACACCGCAAATTGTCCATCCTTTGTAACCTGAATATCCAGTTCGACTATATCTGCACCTTCTTCAAAAGCTGCTTCCATGGATGGAATCGTATTCTCAAGAAAAGAATGCTCAGGCTCGTAAATTCGTTCAGCGGTACAGGTTTCCCCGGTGATTCCTTCCATATGAAAGGTCTGTGCCATTCCTCTATGTGCAAGAAGCAGCGGCTCAGCATTTCTTTCTTTTGTAAGCAGAGAGGTGTTGTTTAAAAACATAAATACGCCGAGAACTAATAAAACTATAATTAGCCGTTTTAAGATCTTCATAAACTTTTTCATGTGTCCTCCGAAATATTGTACAAATAATTCTTTTCTCACTAATTTTACCACAATGCACCATGCAGAAATATAAAAGGCCAAATCAAAGGATTCGGCCTTTTAGAATCAACTTGATTTACGTCCCAGGTAAGCTTCCATGATACGCGGATCATTCAGAAGCTTCTGTGAGCTTCCTTCAGCAACCATTTTGCCTGTTTCCAGGACATACCCATAATCGGATATTTTAAGTGCCTGCCTTGCATTCTGCTCCACCAATAGAACAGTCGTCCCCGCTTCATTAATTTCTTTAATGATTTTAAAGATGTCAGCTACTATAAGCGGGGCCAGCCCCATTGACGGTTCGTCCAGAAGCAGCAGCTTTGGCTTGCTGAGAATTGCCCTGGCAATGGCCAGCATCTGCTGCTGTCCGCCGGATAATGTTCCGCCAAGCTGCTTCTGCCTTTCTTCAAGAATAGGGAAACGCTCCATTACCTTCTTAATATCCTGGTCAACTTCATTGTCCTTCCGGTGGTATGCCCCCATCTCCAGGTTTTCAAGCACTGTCATTCCGGAAAGGATCTGGCGGCCCTCCGGCACAAGGGCAATCCCTTTGCGAAGCAGCTGGTCCGGCCTGAGCCCCGTTACATTCTCTCCCTGTAATTGAATGCTGCCAGCTTGGGGCTTAAGCATTCCGGAAATGGTCTTCATGGTCGTTGTCTTCCCTGCACCATTTGCGCCCAGGATCGTAACGATACTGCCCTCTTCCACTTCAAGGCTGATGTCTTTAAGAACCTGGATTTTCCCGTAAAAAGCGTTAATCCCATTTACCTTAAGCATACATATCCTCCTCCTCGCTGCCGAGATAGGCTTCGATGACATCAGGATTATTCTGGATTTCAGCAGGTGTGCCTTCAGCAATCTTCTTGCCGAAATTAAGGACGGCAATACGGTCGCATAATTTCATGACAAGCGGCATATCATGCTCAATCAGCAGGACCGTAATGCCCTGTTCCTGAATCTTTTTGATAAGCTGAAATAATTCGCTGGTTTCTGTTTCATTCATACCGGCTGCCGGTTCGTCGAGCAGCAGCAATTTAGGCGAGCTGGCCAGCGCACGGGCAATTTCCAGCCTTCTTTGCTGACCGTATGCAAGGCTGTCTGATACAGTTTCGGCAAATCCCCCCAGCCCCACAAATTCTAATAGCTCATTCGCTCTGCTTCGGATATTCTCCTCTTCTTTACGCTGTGCTTTTGTCCTGAATACACTGCTGAATACACCCGATTTGCTTCGGCAGTGCTCCCCGACCATCACGTTTTCCTCTGCTGTCATCTGAGGAAACAGGCGAATATTCTGGAATGTTCGGCAAATGCCCTTTTTCGTTATCAGATGCGGCTTTAAACCATTGATATTGTCCTCATTAAAGATGATCTCACCTGAGGAAGGAGTAAACATGGATGTAATCAGGTTGAACATCGTGGTCTTACCGGCTCCATTCGGGCCAATAAGCCCAAAGATTTCTCCCTGTTTAATCGAGAATGAGACATCAGAAAGGGCACTCAGCCCGCCAAAGTTTTTACATGCTTTTTTGACTTGCAGCACCATGCTTTTGCCTCCTCTTTGATGTTTTAAGCTTGACCCAGTTTAAAATATTTACATCAATTAATCCCTGCGGTCTGACTGCCATCATAATAATAATGATCAGACCGTAAATCATGTAGCGGTATTCGCTGATAAACCGGAGCACCTCCGGCATTACAGTTAAAAAGAGGGCTCCAAATACCGGTCCCCAGATTACTTCGCTCCCCCCGAAAACAGCGAAAATCAGTATCTCAACAGCACGGTGATAAGCAAAATCGGCAGGACTTATGTACGCAAGAACATGTGCAAACAGTGCACCTGCAAATCCCGCTACCAGGGCCCCCTGCGCAAATGCCAATACCTTATAATACGTGATGTTGATGCCCATTGATTCAGCCGCTTTTTCATCCAGCTTAATCGCTGCGAAAGCCCGTCCTACTCTTGAGCGGTTCTGCCTTCTGAAAAATGCGATGATGCTGATTGTCACCGCTAATAAAATAAGGAAGATTGCCAGAAATACAAATTGGTTATTTTGAAGCCCAAGTATTTTCGGATCAAAGCCCAAGTCTTTTAACGTATTCAATAGCTCTCGGCCCATATGCGGTATGCCTGATAAACCGACAGCTCCCTTTGTCATAGACTCCCAGTTTACAAAAATAACACGGATAACCTCTCCAAACCCGAGGGTAACAATGGCCAGATAAACCCCCTGAAGCCTTAATGTCGGGATTCCGATGAGGATTCCGAATAACCCCGCCAATAAAGTGCCTGCCAGTATTCCCACAATAATAGGAAGGTCAAAATTCAGCGTCAGCAGTGCAGACGTATAGGCACCAATTCCCATAAATCCTGCATTGGCCAGGGAAAGCTGTCCAGTTGATAGAGTAATATAAATACTAACTCCTAATATAATGTTGATTAATATAAAAGAAGCTACCTGTAAATAATATGGATTTATTAATTCTGCAAGCATGAATTCACCTTCTTATGCTGAAATTTTTTGGCCAAACAATCCCTGCGGCCTGATGAGAAGTATGATGATAATGGCTGCAAAAGCGATTGCATCCTTGTATCCTGAATCGCCATAAACAACGACAAAGGTTTCGGCCAGACCAAGGATAAGGCCCCCTGCCATCGCTCCCTTGACATTCCCCATGCCGCCAAGAATGATGATGGCAAGTCCTTTCAGCCCAATGGATAATCCCATCTGCGGCGTTACAGAGTTAAAGGCCATCCCGACTAAGATCCCGGCAATTCCGCCCATCGCCGATGCGATAATAACCGTCATGGTAATGGTTCTTTTCACATCAACACCTAGGAGGCTTGCGGTTTCCAGATTTTCAGCAGTAGCTCTTAAGGCTTTTCCTGCTTTTGTTTTGCCCAGCCAAAAAGAAAGGGCATACATGAGAAGAACAGATATAACAAAGATGACAATTTGCACAAGATATACAGTTATCGAACCGATCTGAAAGCTTATTTCCGCAAAAGAAGCACGGAAAGGATGGTTGCCCGGGCCAAAAATATGGTGGGACAGATTTTCCAGAAGGATCGATACACCAATGGTACTGATCAATGGAGCCAGATGGGATACCCCCTGTTTATTCCGAAGCGGCCTCAGTGCAAATCGCTCAAGCAAATATCCCATAGCAGCCGTTACCGCTATCGCTGCCAGAAAGGCCAGCCAAAGCGGCCCTTTAAATGTAGAAGTGACAACAACACCAATAAAGGCGCCGAACATAAATATTTCTCCGTGTGCCATATTGATAATCCCAAGGACCCCGAAAACCAATGTAAACCCCAGTGCAACGATGGCATAAATGCTGCCAAGGGTAATTCCGTTTATTAATTGTTCGATTAACACGGCATTCACCTGCTTACTAGTAATTTTCTTAAAAGTAAGCTCTGGCACTGAAGGCGCCAGAGCTTCACTTTTGCTGCTTATTAATTAAATTCCTTAAATGCTCCGCCTTCAATAACCAGGACAGTCGGATCCATTACGACATCTCCTTCTTCATCGAAAGAGAACTCTCCAAGAATTCCGTTAAATCCTTTCACCTCAGCCAGGGCATCACGCAGGGCATCACGGTCAGCTTCACCGGCATTCTTCAATGCCTCAGCCATTATGTACAGAGCATCATACGCCTGTGCTGCAAACTGATCCGGTTTTTTGCCATATTCCTTTTCATATTTGCTTACAAATTCCTTGACCTTATCATCTTCTTTTTCGCCATACCATGGAGTTGCCACAATCAGGCCATTTGCTGCATCCCCTGCAATATTGATGACCTCAGGAGAATTGAATCCGTTTCCACCAACAAACGGAACATCAATGCCCATTTTTCTGGCCTGATCCATGATGACCGCCCCTTCATTGTACAGAGCTGAAGCCAGGATAAGGTCGGGCTTTAAACCTTTGATTTTTGTCAGCTGAGCATTATAATCTGATTGGCCTTTTTGGAACGTTTCAGTCGTTAAGATTTCAAGTCCCTTCTCTTCCGCTGCTTTTTTCATTGTGTCATAGCCCGATTTTGTAAAAACATCATCATTCCCATATAGAATTGCTACTTTTTTAGCATCATATTTTTCAATGGCTTTATCTATTGCAGCCGGAATCGCCAATGCTTCAGGAAGCGAGTTGCGGAAGACATAATCCCCAATTTGTGGAATCCCTTCTGCCGTTGTTGAAGTTCCCATGATCGGCACTCCGTTCAGATCGGCTTCAGGTCCAACTACATTCATTTCAGTACTTAAGGTAGGCCCGATAATGCCTGTCACATTCTCCGAATTCATAAGCTTTTGAGCTGCTGTCAATGCCTGATCCTGCTTGCCGGCAGAATCCTCAACTACAAGGTTTATCTTGACTTCACCCTTGCCATTGATTTCTTCCTGTGCAAGCTTTAAGCCATTTGTGATAGCT
The DNA here is from genome assembly GCF_059758675.1 of Cytobacillus sp. GQ23. NCBI lineage: Bacteria > Bacillati > Bacillota > Bacilli > Caryophanales > Bacillaceae > Cytobacillus > Cytobacillus sp. GQ23. The sequence goes on along the minus strand of NZ_JCAXER010000033.1, from coordinate 11,038 downwards.
TCGCCATACGCTGCTCCCGGTCCGCTAATATAAGAAATAACTCCTATATCCGCTTTAACGACACCTCCGCTGCTTTCCCCATCCTCATCCCCTGCAGCCTGATTGCCGCCGCATGCTGAGAGGACAAGCAAACTGGACAATGCTGTAAATTGTGCGAATTTCTTCAACTGCTTTCTCATTTTCTCTAGCCCCCATTTTTCTGAAATAAATAAATATTCAAAACTATATTACTATTTAAATACAAAAGCTTGTCATTGTAAACAATAATATGGAAACTTTTCTTACATACTAAATTGAAACGGAATATGGAAAATGCAGCCTTTCATTGTCCTCTGTTAACAATAGAAATATAGAATCTTTGTTTTTTATGAACATTGTAGTACCTTGTCACAGAATTGTAAGATTAATCTAAAGATATAACCATTGGAGGTGCCGAAGAAAATGGAAGCGATTACAAGAGACTTTTTCCTATATTTATCTAAAAATAGCTTACTGAACAAAATCGCCCAGAACAAAGGCGGAAGTTTTGCGGCAGGAAAATTAATTGGCGGGGTTGATTTCAAGAGCAGCGTCCGCTTTATCAGGGACCTGAATAATCAAGGACTTTCTGTAACAGTGGACCATTTGGGAGAGTTTGTTGACTCCGTAGAAGTGGCAAACGAACGGACAGAGGAATGTATTTCAACTATTGAAATGATCAGCAAAGAAGGACTGGATTCACAAGTATCTCTAAAGATGACTTCTCTTGGCCTTGACATTGATCATGACCTTGTTGTGAAAAACATGACCAGAATTCTTGATACTGCCGAAAAGCATAAGATCATGGTGACCATCGATATGGAGGATGTTCCGCGCTGCCAGGCAACGATCGATTTGTTTAAACAGTTTAAAGAAAAGTACAGCTGTGTAAGCACCGTTCTTCAGGCCTACTTGTACCGGACTGAAAAAGACCTGGAGGATCTGGGGAAATACCAGCCATTTTTAAGAATGGTAAAAGGTGCTTATAAAGAAGCTCCGGAGCATGCATTTCCAGAGAAGACAGATGTTGATGAAAACTATAAGAAATTAATAGAACAAAGTCTCCTAAACGGAAACTATACGGCAATAGCTTCGCACGATGATCAGATCATCGAGTACACAAAAAAATTAGCGAAGAAACATAACATTTCAAACGATCGCTTTGAGTTTCAAATGCTTTATGGCATGAGGAATAAAACACAGCTGGAGCTGGCAAAGGAAGGCTATAAGATGCGAGTCTATGTGCCATACGGCATGGACTGGTACGGCTATTTCATGAGAAGGCTTGCTGAACGCCCCGCTAATATTGCTTTTGCTTTTAAGGGCATCTTCAAAAAATAATATTTTTCTTCCAAAATATTAAAATATTATTATAATTAAAATAAACTATTCATGATTTCTAGGTATTGAGAAAGCAAACTGCTGCTTTCTCATCACTTATTTTATCTAAATACTTTGTTAAACCAGTAAAAAGGAGGCTAACAAATGGATTATGCATTAATTATTTCTATTACCGTGTATATGATTGGGATGCTTTTGATTGGCTATTTTGCCTATAAACGGACTTCCAATCTTTCAGACTACATGCTCGGAGGACGAACATTGGGTCCTGCGGTAACTGCTTTAAGTGCTGGCGCATCCGATATGAGCGGCTGGCTGCTTATGGGCCTTCCGGGAGCCATGTATGCCACTGGCCTAAGCGCTTCCTGGATTGCAATCGGCTTAACTCTTGGGGCATGGGCGAACTGGCTTTATGTTGCTCCTAGGCTTCGCACGTATACTGAGGTAGCTAATGATTCTATTACTATACCTGGTTATTTAGAAAACCGTTTTGGGGATGCTTCTAAGATCCTGCGCTTGATTTCAGGATTAGTTATCTTAATTTTCTTTACCTTTTATGTGTCATCAGGCATGGTATCAGGAGGCGTCTTATTCCAAAGTACTTTTGGGCTGGATTACCACACAGGTTTATGGATCATTACAGGTGTTGTAGTAGCGTATACACTTTTTGGAGGGTTTCTGGCAGTTAGCTGGACAGACTTTGTTCAAGGTTTGATTATGTTTATTGCCCTCATTCTGGTACCACTTGTAACACTTTTCCATCTAGGAGGATTTGGGCCGGCAATTGATACTGCAAAAACAATCAATCCAGCTTTCCTCGATATTTTTAAAGGGACAAGTCTATTAGGAATCGTATCCCTTTTTGCATGGGGTCTTGGCTATTTTGGACAGCCTCATATTATCGTCCGATTTATGGCTATCAGTTCGGTTAAGGAAATCAAGAAGGCTACCCGAATTGGGATGGGCTGGATGATTTTCTCGAGTATTGGAGCTATGCTGACTGGTTTTGTCGGAATCGCCTATGTGGCTAATACAGGCATTTCAATAGAGGACCCTGAAACCATTTTCATTCTTCTTGGTGAAGTATTATTCCACCCGATCATTACCGGCTTTTTAATCTCGGCCATTCTTGCAGCTATCATGAGTACGATCTCATCGCAGCTGCTTGTTACATCAAGTTCATTAACGGAAGATTTATATAAAACATTCTTCCGCCGCTCAGCGACAGATAAAGAATTAGTTACAATTGGAAGATTATCAGTATTGCTGGTCTCTGTTATTGCATTGATAATCTCATGGGAGAAAAATGAAACGATTCTGGACCTTGTAGGGTATGCATGGGCTGGTTTTGGATCAGCTTTCGGACCGCTTATCATTCTCAGCTTATATTGGAAGCGGATGACAAGATGGGGAGCATTAGCCGGAATGATTGTTGGTGCCAGCACTGTCATCATTTGGTCACAAGCAGGATTATCTGATGTCCTTTATGAGATGATTCCAGGCTTCGCTGCCAGCTTAATCGCTATCATAGTGGTCAGCCTGCTAACTGCAAAACCATCGGCAGAAATCGAACAACAATTTACAGACTTTGAAAAATCCTTAAAATAATCTAAGCTTATCAGGACTTGGCTAGAAAAATGCCAGGTCCTTTTTCTATCGACAAAATTCGGGTGGTGCCTGTCACTGTTTTTCACTATAATAAGAAAAGCAATAAATAGGAGGTAGCTTAATGAGCCAGCCGCTGGAGAAAATCCTTAGTTTGACTAATATTGATGAAATCACAGAAATGGTCAGCACTTTTTTAAAGAAGCCAGTTGTCATCGAGGATGAGCAATTCTCGCTGCTGGCCTATAGCTCGTATTATATAGAACATTTTGATTTGGCAAACCAGCAGACTATTTTCTCGAAGAGATGGCCCATTCCTATTTTAGAGAAATTTATGGATGAAGGCATTGTTGATCAATTAAAGACTATTTCTGAACCATTCAGAATTAAGAAAATGGAAGAAATCGGCCTTAACCAGCGAGCAGTTGTAAGCGCTAAATATAAAGATCAGATACTTGGATTTATTTGGGTTCAGGAGTTGGATGGCTGTCTGTCAGAAAGCGATATGAAATTTCTGCATGACGTTTCTTTTCATATCGGTAAGCTGCTATATCAGGAAAACCTGAAAAAGCTTCGCAAAGAAGAAGAAAAGCATCAATTTTATCAAAAGATTATTGACCGGACCTATCAGACGGAAGATCAGATAAAATGGGAGGCTGCTAATGTTAAAATCATCCTCCCTGAGGCCTTTATCATTAATGTATTTACGGTCGTCCAGGGAGATGAAGAGCTGTTTGCGGAATTATCTGAAACTGTTCGGCTGTTCGCAAATGCTCTCAGCCATCCTTCTCACATTTTTACGAATCAGCATGAGATCATCGTTATGATTGGCAGCAGCTCTCCTGCACCCGGCAGCCTTTCAGAAGACGCACACGAATTAACCAACACGGTTCTAAGCCAATTCAGACAGCAGACTGTGTATGCGGGAATTGGAGGAGAATATGCCTCCATCCTAAAACTTCGCAAAAGCTATAGAGAGGCCCTGGAAGTTATTAAAGCCGCCAAATTCATTGGCTCACCTGAAGAACTGCCTTATGAATATAAAAAGCTCTGGGTATTCCGTTACCTGGAACCGATCGCCCAGCATAACAGCCAGACTAATTATGTAAACGAAGACCTGATGAAGCTGCAGAAAAAAGACCTGGAGAGCCAAACCAGCCTGCTAAAGACACTTGAAGTATATTTATTGAACAACTGCCGCCTTAAGCCGACAGCTGAACAGCTTTTCATCCATACCAATACATTAAAATACCGGATGAAACAAATTACTGATTTAACATCCATTGATTTTGATGACTTTAATACAAGGTGCCAGCTTTATATTGATTTACAGCTGCTTAAGCGGAAGAAATAGAATATGGGGGCGGCTGGCGGAGGGGATATTTACAATAGGATGTTTTGTTAGAGCGGTCTTGGTGACCGTTTTCTATTGTGTTTCCTCTTTTTCGGCTTCATGTAGCGATTATGGCGACCGTTTTTACCTGTGCTCCCTTTTTTTCGGCTTCATGAAGCGGTCATGGCGACCGTTTTCTTCTGCGCTTCCTTTTTTTCGGCTTTATGAAGTGATTATGGCGACCGTTTTCTTCTGCGCTTCCTTTTTTTCGGCTTTATGAAGCGATTATGGCGACCTTTTTTACCTGCGCTCCCTTTTTTTCGGCTTCATGAAGTGATTATGGCGACCGCTTTTACCTCCGCTTCCTTTTTTTCGGCTTCATGAAGCGATTATGGCGACTGTTTTCTTCTGCGCTCCTTTTTTTTCGGCTTCATGAAGTGATTATGACGACTGTTTTCTTCTGCGCTCCTTTTTTTTCGGCTTCATGAAGTGATTATGGCGACCGCTTTTACCTGCGCTTCCTTTTTTTCGGCTTCATGTAGCGATTATGGCGACCGCTTTTACCTCCGCTTCCTTTTTTTCGGCTTCATGAAGCAGCCATGGCGACCGCTTTTACCTCCGCTTCCTTTTTTTCGGCCTCATGAAGTGATTATGGCGACCGTTTTTACCTGCGCTTCCTTTTTTTCGGCTTCATGAAGCGGTCATGGCGACCGTTTTCTTCTGCGCTTCCTTTTTTTCGGCTTTATGAAGCGATTATGGCGACCGTTTTTACCTGCGCTTCCTTTTTTTCGGCCTCATGAAGCAGCCATGGCGACCGTTTTTACCTGCGCTTCCTTTTTTTCGGCTTCATGAAGCGGTCATGGCGACCGTTTTCTTCTGCGCTCCCTTTTTTTCGGCTTTATGAAGCGATTATGGCGACCGTTTTTACCTGCGCTTCCTTTTTTTCGGCCTCATGAACCGGCCATGGCGACCGTTTTCTTCTGTGCTTCCTTTTTTTCGGCTTCATGTAGCGCTCTAGGCGACCGATTCCCATGCGTTCACTAGCTTATCAAGGGCTTTGACGCCGCTTATTTTTAGTTCTATTGGATAATCGGTATCTATCCAATCTCTTGACACTGTTTATTACTAGTTTGGTTCAGCTTCGTACCTCTTTTTCCATCACCAGCTTCTAAACTTCCCAGGATTTTCAACTCTGATAGAAACAACCTCCCCGCAGCTTAAACAAAAACGATAGATTTTTAACGATCCGGCGGAGAGTTTTTTATTTAATGGTTTGATTGCCATAAAGTCGGTGCCTTCTGCAAAATCTGTTCCTTCACATCTTTGGCATTCTTTAACATGGTTCACTTTCATCAGCTCCCTTCACCTTATATACACAGTACAATTGTAAAAGTTCCAAAAAAAATGCCTGCCCCTTTCCAGGGAACAGGCATTTTATCGTTCTTCTTTTTCCGGCTTGAATAAAAAATAGGAGATAACCCCTGATAATAGTGCTGCACCGGCAGCTATCATCAAACGGATTATCAGGTCTATCTGCTGATAATCCTTATTCAGCATCCACATGGCAGCTCCGGCTACCAGTATCATAATGGGAGTAACAATAATCATTCTATTTTTCAAGATCTTTTACATCCTTTCGTGCACGTGCTAATCATATCTATTATAAAAGAATTATACAAAAATAGATAATAACATCCCCTAGTGCAACCCCTTCCAATTTTCATAATTATTAAACCTTATTTTTTTCCTCTCATTCCCTTTACAAAGGGGCTCGATGGGCTTTATAATCCCGTTGTTCCACTTTTTACGGATCTCGAAAAAATACACTATAAAAAAGGAGGTTGCGGCGATGCGGCAAAAACTGTTTTCTTTTATAATGATCAACCTGGGAGCTTTCCTGGTTTCGATAAATGTCCATTTTTTCTTATCCCCCAATAATTTAGCAACTGGAGGGGTCAGCGGATTGTCGATTATCATGAATGATTTATTCCCGGATTTCTCGATCGGTACTTTCATGATTCTTGTCAATTTAATTTTGTTTGCAGTTGGATTTGCATTTCTTGGGTCTGGTTTTGGGGCAAAAACCATTTATGCAAGCTTTGCTTTGTCCTTTTATGTATGGGCGCTTGAGAGGTTCGCCCCGATGGCTCAGCCGCTAAGCGATGACTTGCTTATTCAGCTGATTATTGGGCAATGCATCGCCGCAACCGGCATGGCTATTGTGTTTAACCAGCAGGCCTCCACTGGCGGTACAGATATCATCGCTATGATATTTAATAAATATTTAAATATTGAAGTTGGCAGAGGAGTGCTTCTGGCTGATTTAGCCATTGCCCTGTCTTCTGCCGTGCTTTTCGGCCCGCAAGTCGGGATGTATGCATTTTTTGGAGTCATTATTAATGGGTTTGTAATTGATTATGCACTTCAGCAATTCAATTCAAACAAAGAAATAGTGATTATCAGCCACCACAGTGATGAGATTAAAACCTATATTGTTCATGAACTGGGAAAGGGCGCAACCATTCACACGGCAACCGGTGCCTTCACTTCAGATAAAAAAGAAGTCATTACGACTATCCTGGGAAGAAAAGATTTTACAAAGCTGAAAAGCTATATTACTCAGGTTGATAATAAAGCATTTATCACTGTTCACACAATGAATGAAATTCTCGGCCAAAACTTTAAACGGCTGGCTTAATATTAAAAGCTTCATCCGCCATGGATGAAGCTTTTTTCATGAAATATTATTCTCCTTCCGGAGAAAATGTCCGCTTTGCCAATTCAGCTTCCAGCATGAAGAATGCATTGCTGTCATTATCGATACGCCTTAATTTCTGAATTAAGCTGTCGAACAGAGCCTCTTCCTCCACTTGTTCTTCGATAAACCATTTCAAAAAGGTCATTGTCGCATGCTCCCTCTCATCCAAAGCAATATCGGATAATTTGTAGATTCGGCTGGTGACTTCTTTTTCATGAGCCAGCCCTTTTTCAAATACATCCAAAACAGAGCTGAAATCATTATTGACCAGAGGGAACCCTTCAACAGTCACCCTCGCACCTATATCATTTAAAAATTGGTAGAATTTCATGGCATGAAAACGCTCTTCCTCCGCCTGAACCAAAAAGAAATTGGCGAATCCATCCAAATTTTCGGCAGAGCAGTAGGCCGCCATGGCTAAATAGGCATGTGCAGAATAAAATTCATAATTCATTTGGCTATTCAATTCTTGTATCAGTTTCTCGCTTAGCATCAAAATCCCTCCTATTATTTTTTTCCCCTTTTAAGGACACATCAAGCAGAAAACCTTAAAAATAATAAAATTCAATCGATTTTTAAAGGATTTAACCGTCTTTCCAGCCGGTTTTAAAACGGACTCTTGTGGAAAAAGGGTAAAAAAGGAGGCGTTAGCATGAAGGTGATTGTAATCGGTGCCAATGGAGATGTTGGTGAGCAGGTAATCAGGAAGCTCGCGGAAAGGAAGCATGAAGCTCTTGCTGTTGCTGCAAATGAAAACCAAATTGAAGATCTGGTCAAGCTGGGAGCAGCAGAGGCAATTGTTTATGACGAAGAAGAGCTTATCCCCTATCTTCAGGCATCAGATGCTGTGATTTATTTAACAGGCGTCAATCCTAAAAAACATACAGGCAAGACAGTTATGGTTGATCACCAATCTATATCGGATATCATCCGATTGGCGCAAAAAACAAATGTCAGGAGATTTGTGATGTTGAGTGCAGTTAAAGCAGAGGAACGCGAAACAGACCGTTCACGCAAAATTGCAGCGAAGGATCTTCCAGAGGATATGCTTAAAGCTGCCAATTTAGTGTACACTGTGATCCGAATTGGCCAATTAACGGACAATCCTGGGAACGGAACCATTACCCTGTCAGAGAAAATCCATGATCGAAGTGCAGAGATCCCGCGCGAGGATGCTGCTGAGGTTCTGGTGGAGTCCCTTGATAAAGAAGCGGCCTTTCATACAATCATTGAAGCAGCTTCTGGAGACACCCCTATCAGCACGGCTCTAAGCAAGTTCTATTAGAAGGAGGGATAAAATGAGTTTAACAGATTACCTTGTCATTGCATTATTTGTATTTATCTCATTGGTTATTTTTATACCTGTCATTCTATTTATCTATTGGTATATAAAAGATGACAGGCAGAAGCAGCACTCCATTCTGAGGAACTTCCCTGTAATTGGGAAGGTGCGGTACTTCACAGAAAATGTGGGCCCTGAGCTAAGACAATACCTGTTCAATAATGATACAGAAGGCAAGCCTTTTTCCAGAAAGGAATATCAGGATGTTGTCAAAGCCGGCAAATACAAGGAAAGATTAATAGGCTTCGGTTCAATAAGAGATTTTGATGAAGAAGGCTTTTATATACGAAATACCTTGTTCCCCAAACTGGTGGATGAAATGAAGGTGGATAATACAAGGAAAATCAACACACGTGTTTATAAGGTCGATGGGGATAATCTCTTTTCAAGAAAGGAGCACAGCGAAGAAAAATTGGCTGATCCCTACTATCTTCGGGATGAAGATGCGATTGTGCTGGGAGAAAAAAGCTGCCGTCAGCCGTTCAGGGTTAAAGGTCTTGTGGGACAATCGGCTATGAGCTATGGATCCCTTGGTGAAAAAGCTATCACTGCCCTTTCCAAAGGACTTGGCCTTGCTGGAGGAACCTGGATGAATACTGGTGAAGGCGGCCTGTCACAGTATCATTTGGCCGGCAGCCCGGACATCATTATGCAAATCGGGCCTGATATGTTCGGTGTCCGAAAGCCCAACGGGGAATTCTCATGGGAAGAATTTAAAAGGAAAAGTGAAATACCCGAGGTCAAGGCCTTTGAACTAAAGCTTGCGCAAGGCGCGAAAACCCGCGGCGGTCATGTAGAAGGCGAAAAAGTAACCGAAGAAATCGCGAGTATTCGGCTTGTTGAAGTCGGTAAAACCATTAACAGTCCAAACCGTTTCTATGAATTTGATGATGTCCCTTCCTTGTTCGACTTTATAGAGGAGCTTCGGAGTGTTGGCGGAAAACCTGTTGGAATGAAAATTGTCGTAGGTGACCTGGATGCTCTTGAAAATATGATTTCCTATATGAAGGAAAGCGGCAAAGGCCCTGATTTCATTACAGTGGATGGCGGTGAAGGCGGAACCGGTGCCACTTATCAGGAGCTAGCAGACAGTGTGGGACTCCCTATCCAGTCTGCGCTTACGGTTGTAGATGAAATGCTGAGAGGGTATGGGGTACGGGACCGTGTAAAAATTATCGCTTCCGGTAAATTAATCACTCCAGATAAAATTGCGATTGCCCTTGCGATGGGAGCAGACCTGGTCAATATTGCCCGCGGTTTTATGATCAGCGTCGGCTGTATTATGGCTGGAGTCTGCCATACCAATCACTGCCCGGCAGGGGTGGCGACAACCGACAAAAAGCTTCAGGATGGATTGATCGTGGAGGAAAAGCATTTCCGAGTCTGCAACTATGTCATTTCTCTCAGAGAAGGGTTATACAATCTGGCGGCTGCTGCAGGAATTGATAACCCCACCCAATTTGAAAGAAAACATATTGTCCATAAAGATAAATTTGGGAGAGTCTCTCCCATCGAAGATATCCTGCATGCAGCCAAACGCGCACAGCTGCAGAAAGAAAATTGAACAAATGGAGGCCCGGTCCTGGATGGCCCGGGTTTTTCTAAGTAATAAGATTTACCAGCAACACCTTTTTCTTACATAAAAACAGGACTATCGTGTTATTTTGAGGTTATCATTCGAAATCCCCCGTCAATAAAGGTATAATCTAATTTGGGAAAAAAATAGATACCTAGAAAAAGTGTTTACATAAGGGAGGATACTATGATGGGATGGGTAATTGCCATACTATTTGGTTCAGCAGTCGTGCTGCTCATTTTATCGTTTTTTAAAACGGCGCAGTCGAAATCTAATATTGAGCAGCAAATTGATCAGGTTACTTTTACACTAAAGAATGAAATTCATGAACTCCAGCAGCAAATCAGAAATATTGAATTGGACGCAGAGATTACAGCGAAGCAATCGGGAGCCATGAGCGGCCCTTCAGAAGAGAGACTTTTGCTGCGTGAAGTATTGGATATGCATAAACGCGGATATTCCAATGAAAGCATTGCATTAAAAAAACAGCTTACACCTAACGAGGTTGATCTGATGCTCTTGCCTTATACAGCGAACAAGGGCGAAAGGAGCATGGTTGCCCAATGACACCAAATTCCTTGCGCAGTTTTGCAGCGGGCCTTTTAGCGGCTGCCGTTTTGACCGGAAGCGTCTACCTTTTTGGGCCTTCTGAAGCCAAGAGCACAGAAAAGCCAGCTGACAAAACAGAGAAAGCGGAAAAGCTGTCAAAAGAAGAAATGATTGAACAGCTGACTGCTGAAGGCTACGTGATTAATACGGAAGATGAATGGAGCAAGCAGCTTGCCGCTGCAGCAAAGTCCAGCGAGAAAAAAGATGATAAATCAGAAAAGAAAACCGATGATAAAGCTGGCGAAAAAGTGGTTTACCGGACTATTTTAACCGTTTCAATGGGAATGACCAGCATTGATGTTGGGAACGCGCTTGAAAAAGCCCATATTATTGAAAGTGGAATCCAATTCTATAAAGATGTAGAAAAACGCGGTCTTGAGAATGATTTGCGTCCAGGCACTTTTGAAATAGAAAGCGGAATGACGACCGACGAAATCATCTCTGTTATTTTTAAAT
>NZ_JCAXER010000032.1:0-56464 GCF_059758675.1 Cytobacillus sp. GQ23 | reverse complement strand
AATCCCTTTAAAAAAAGGGATTTTTTTACTGTATAAATTATTATATAATTTAAAATGTTCGATCGATTTTTGATGTGGAGGGGAAATATGAATACTTCGGGCTACACCATTACCAAAAAACAAAAAACCGATATAACACAAATATTGGTTACAATGGGAATCATCCTGATATTATCTGCAATCTTTATTCCAATATTTTTACTTTCTCCATTTCAGGCTCAGTTTTATAGACCTGAAGGAACTTGGGTGTTTGAAGCGCCAAAATCAGCTTATTTGACATTTAGTGTTGGATTAGCGGCAGTAGGTGTTTTTATCATATTGGGAGTCTGGCTGAAGAGCGCAGAAAAATTCGGCTGGTTTGGAAAGGTTTTTGCGGGAGCAGGATTTTTATTTTCACTTCTTACAGCGATTTTAAGTTTTGATTATTATCACTATATTGATAAAAATGGTGTGCATTTTAATACATTATTCAGTTTGCAGGAGAAGCATTATGAGTGGTCCGAAATTCAGCAGGCAAGGCAGACGGTTATAAATAAGATGGGTGTTATGTCTGATGATGAATTAATTTTTACTTTTAACGATGGGATTGAATATTCCTTTCAGCTAAATGATAATATCCGCAAAGCAAGAATAGCGGCTTACTATGAGCTTGAAGAGCATGGAGTGGAATTGATCAGGGAAACAGACTGATTCTGTTAAACTTTTCAAGAGAAATGGAGAGTTTCCCATGTTATAATAGTTGTTATGATTATAATTGGGAGGCGGAGACATGAACGAAAATAAACCTTCACTGCTGCTGGTTGATGGAATGGCGCTGCTGTTCAGAGCCTATTTTGCGACAGCAATATCAGGTCAATTTATGATAAATTCAAAAGGAATTCCTACAAATGGAGTTTACGGTTTTGTTAAACACTTTTTAACCGCTGTTTCTTCCTTTAATCCGTCACATGTGGCAGTATGCTGGGATATGGGCAGCAAAACCTTCCGCACGGAAATGTTTGGTGCTTATAAAGCCAACCGTCCCGAAGCTCCAATTGAACTGGTGCCTCAATTCGATCTTGTTAAAGAAGTAGTGGACGCCTTCGATGTACCTAATATTGGTCTTGAAGGGTTTGAAGCTGATGATTGCATCGGCACCATTGCGAAAAAAGCAAGCCAGGAAGCAGATGTGCTGATCCTTACAGGAGATCAGGATATGCTGCAGCTTCTGGATGATAATATTTCGGTCATTTTACTGCAAAAAGGCTACGGAAATTACCTTGTGCATACGACGGAAACTTTTTATGAAGAAAAAGGAATCACACCTAAACAGATGATAGACCTGAAAGCCTTCATGGGGGATACAAGTGATAATTACCCGGGAGTAAAAGGAATTGGTGAAAAAACAGCGCTTAAGCTGCTGCAGCAATTTGAGCATATTGAGGGCGTATTAGAAAATCTGGAACAGCTCACAAAAGGACAGCGTGCCAAGATTGAACAGGATCTTGAAATGCTCCACTTGAGCAGACAGCTCGCCGAAATAAAATGCGATGTACCTGTTGAATGTCCTCTCGATCTGGCCCAATTTAAAATGAATCGGGAAAAAGTTATTGAGAAATTCACTGAAGTTGAGTTCCGCGGCCTTCACAGATTTCTGGATGTTAAAAAGGAATATGCATAATACAATCTCCAGGCTTCTGCCTGGGGTTTTTATTTTGAATAGGCTGTTTTCGTAAAGTTTGTTGCTTTCTCAAAAAGCCAGTTTAATCTGCTGAGTTGATTGGAGCGGAGCCTCACATTCCTCCCCGCGCCTGGAGCGGAAATCAATGGGCTGACTTCATAAACAAAAACAACAATCTTTTAGAAAAGAGCCTTTGAATATCATCTCAGACATAACGAAAACTGAGCCCATAGATAATGACTCGCATTACCAGGATAAACCCGCATATAAGCCCTCGGCAAAAGGAAGAGAACCGCGCCAAAAATTCATCCTGTGTTCATCTCCGCCAGGCCTGCTTTGACAAACAAACTTAAAAAGCCGCCAATGGCGGCCATTTTAATATTATTTCGTATTCTTCTTTTTTGCTGCATTCTCCAGCTTGCTTTTAGGCTCTTCTGCAAATTCAGCATCCTGCCCGTATCCTTGAGGGTTTACGCCAGGTGCCTTTTTTCCTCTGTTTGTATGTCCGTTTTTACTCATCTGTTTCACCTCCCCCAGACAGCAATACTTCTATTGATAAGCTTATTATTGTTAATGTCTCCGGGTTTTAATCATATTCATGCAGGGTACAATTTAGAGAAACTGATGCCGTGAATTTTTCATCAGTTTTGGCTATAAATACACCATGAATCAAAGCCTAATTAGGCTTGTTGGAGGAATAATAAAAGTCTGCATACTTAACACTAAAGTAGAGGTGAGATGTAATGAATAAGGGAGTTTATATCGCTCTTTTAAGCATAGGGCTTGCACAGGGCCTGAAAATTCCGATCCACTATGTGAAAAAGGGAGAATTCCGTCCTGATTTATTTTTCCAGACTGGAGGCATGCCAAGTTCCCATTCGGCAGGCGTATCGTCTTTAACCACGTTTATTGCTTTAAAGCGTGGGGTACCGACCGTTGATTTTGCATTATCACTGGTTTACGGCCTGATCGTTATGTATGATGCCCAGGGAATCAGGCGCCAGACAGGAGAGCTTACCTTGAAGGTAAACAGCCTTGGTGAACTGGTTGATAAAATTCATAAGGATGAAACAGTAAAATTTGAGGAGGAAGGTCCAAAAAAACTGAAGGAAATGCTTGGCCATCAGCCTGCTGAAGTTTTAGGGGGAGCACTCCTCGGTGTATTAACCGGAACTCTCGGATACCTTCTTACTAAGAAGAAATAGCTGCTTATTAGAGCTTACTAAGCCCCTGCTTCATGCCGAAAAAAGGTAGATAATTGTCGAAAAATCAGTTAAGATTTAAGAGAATACAGGAGGAGCAGGGGAAGAGGGTAAGTACAATGAAGACAGTTGAAGAATATTTGCATTTTTTGCAAAGTAAAGGTTTCCGATTCAGGGATGACGCAATTGGCTTCATTTACTTTGGCAAACATTATACTAATGCTTCTGACGAGCTGGCCAATGCAGCAATAGAGCTGACATTAAAAGCACAGAAATCATTTGACGGAAGCTTCTACGTTTCTTTACTGGAAACCATGGTTTCAAAGAATATTACCAGCAGGCGGGAAGCAATAAAATTTGTAAAAGAAAAAGCAATCATATAAAAAGGCGTGTCTGTTAGTAGATCACGCCTTTTTTAGATTACGAAGCTTCCTTTTTTCTGAAAGGTAAAAACGTTTTCTTAGAGGGTATCTCTGCAAAAATCATGCCGGCAAAAATAAGCAGACAGCCGGCAAGGGCACTATAAGAAAGTCTTTCATTCGCCCACAAAAATCCTGCAGCCGCTGCAAAAACAGGCTCCATGGCGAAAATCAGAGCAACTCTTGTCGGTGTTGTGTATTTTTGAAATGCGGTCTGTGCAAAAAATGCAATAGCAGTTGCAAAAAGTGAAGTTACAATAAGGGCAGTAACTACATTGACCTTGAATAAAACCTCTGTTTCCAATGCCTGCTGCCAGTTTTCTGTGATGAAAGCAAATATGACTGATAATAGGGCCACGGTACTTACTTGAATAACCGTTAATAGCAGGGCAGGATATTTGCTGCTGTATTTACCTGTAAAGATAATATGGAGGGCAAAACCGACAGCACAGATTAATACATAGGCATCACCGATATTCAGTGAGGCTTTATCGGTCATGGTAAGCAAATACAATCCTGCGGTCGCAATTGAAACACCGATAATAGCATTGAATCCCGGCTTGATTTTTAGAAGCATTAAAGAAAAGACAGGAACCATTACTACACTTAACCCCGTAATGAAGCCGGCTTTTGAAGATGTTGTGTAAAGCAGTCCGATTGTCTGGAAGGCATAGCCTATAAATAGGAACAAGCCCATAATAACTCCTGATAATAAAAGACTTTTATCTAATTGCTTTACTTGTTTTCTTTCGAAAATAACCAGCCATCCGCCCAGAATTAAAGCGGCCAGAAAGAAGCGGGCACCATTAAATGAGAATGGCTCAAGAAAAGCAATAGCGTTTTGTACAAGCACAAAGGTGGTTCCCCACACAAAGGCCACCAGCAAAAGGCTTACATCCGCAAATAGTACTGATCTATTCATTATCATCCTGGCCCTTCACTTTGTTTTTGTGAATGGCAGCTCTGGCCAATTCATCCGCTGCCTTGTTTTCTGTGCTCGGCACCCACTTCATAAAAAATAAATCGAACTTCCCAGTAAGCTTCAAAGCTTCTTCAAGCAGTGGGGCAAACTTTTTATTTTTTACATATTCTTTTTCAACAGCACGGTTAACAAGCTGTGAATCCGTTCGGAACGATACGTTTTTATAGCCCTTATCAATGCATATTTTTAGTGCATGAATAAATGCACGGTATTCTGCTTCGTGATTTTCCATATAGCCCAAAGCAATGGAAAAGCGTTCAACCTGGCCATTATTTTTAATAAATATGCCAGCACCGCTGGGACCCGGATTTCCCGCACTTGCTCCATCGATATATACTTCAATCAATTATGTTGCCTCCTGTTTTTAACACTATAATAGGGTAAACTAAATGTAGTTTATCACAAAAATAGCTGATACTGCAGAAAAAGGATACCTGTATGGCATCCTAATCTCTTACTGGAAAACGTTTAGCAATATAGCCAAACGGGGTATCAAGTATGGCTACTATAAATTTCAGCAAGTAAGTTGTGAAGAAAATTTGAACCCAATCTTCAATGGGAAACACGCCGAGAAAAGCGATACTTGTAAATACAAGTGTATCCAAGAGCTGGCTGATCATAGTGCTGCCATTATTCCTGATCCAAAATTGACCGTCTTTTGGAAATTTCTTTCTTAAATAGGTAAAAATATAAACATCTGTAAATTGGCTGACTAAATAGGCAGCGAGACTTCCTGCAGCAATCCGCGGCAGAACCGAAAAAAGAGTGCTGAGGGCTCCTTGAGCAAAATCAGTTTCATGCGGTTTGAATAATAATACCATCTGCATGATAAGAGTCATGGATAGAAGAGTAAAGAAACCAAGCCATACAGCTTTTTTTGCTTCATCTCTTCCGTACTTTTCATTTAAGATATCTGTAACCAGAAAAGCTGTACCATACATAGCGTTGCCTAAAGTGGCGGTCAGGCCGAACATTTCAATGGTTTTTACCACTTGAAGATTGGCCATGACAGTGGAGAACCCGATCCACACGAATAGACCAGTCTTTCCAAACAGGCGGTACATCGCCAATACTAAGGTGAAATTAATAATTGCAAAAAGCAATCCAAACCATTCATTGAACATCAAATTCCTCCTAGTTTTGTTAATGCGGGAGTTTTCGAACCGCATGATATAAAAATGTCATTGACCATTATACCTTGAAATATACTCATTTAGTAATAACAAAGGAAAGTATAATAAATTCAACTATTGCAAACAGTTCTAATAATGATGACCAGCTAATAAAGTACAGAAAGGCTGACCTAAATGAAATATAAATTAGAATGGAAATATAAACTTAAAGGAACCGGGGATATTTTATTTACTTCAGACTGGATCGATGGTGAATCTGCATTGCAGGCTGGAGAAGATATCGAAAAGTCGGGAAAGGGCAAAGAGATCTTTTATTATGATGAAGCAGGAACTTCCTGGAGCACAAAAGAAATGAAAAAGCTCCTCATGGAAGTGGAAGAGGACCCTCATGATATTACCGTATTTTTTGATGGCGGCTTTAATAAAGATACCAGCCAGGCCGGACTCGGTGCGGTCATTTATTTTAAACAGGGCAAAAAGAAGTATCGTGTCAGGGCAAATGAGCTCTTTGATGAGATGGATAATAATAATGAGGCAGAATATGCAGCTATATATTATACCCTAAACCTGCTTGAAGAAATGGGCGTTCATCATATGACTTGTGAATTTAAGGGTGATTCCCAGGTGGTATTAAAACAGCTTGAAGGTGAATGGCCGTGTTATGAAGAGAATTTAAATCGCTGGCTCGACCGAATAGAAGAAAAGATAAAAAAGCTGAGCATACTGCCAAGATATAAACCCATTCCGCGCAATGAAAATAAAGAAGCGGATAAGCTGGCAAGCCAGGCGCTGCAAGGGAAGGTTATTAACAGCAAAATGCAGATCATATAAATGGAATTAAGGAAGGCGTGAACCGTTTTGAGCAGAAAGGAAATTATCAATGAAGTGGAGGAGCTGATGACAAGTTATTGCAAAGACTGCTTCCTTCATAAACATCATAAAGATGAAAAAGGGCGAAGGTATGCTCATCGATTTTGCATTACAGAGTGTACAGTCGGTGAGAAAATTAAATCAATTGGGTGCAAGCTTTCATAAATTGAAACTTCAATAAGTGGGGAGTGTTTTTCTCTCTGCTGATTGTTAGATGAGGCCCACAGGAAGCGGGGCACAAAGACGTTGCCGCGGGATGTGGCGTTTTTAAGTCCTTTTCCTTCTTTCGAGCCTTTACGGGCTTTGATTTCCGCTTATCTTCCATTGAATCATCTGAGTCTTGATGTGGGGGTCTTACTGCCCGTTAGACTGCGATAAATGCTGGACAAAATAAAAGGCTGGCAGATGCCAGCCTTATTATCGTTATATTTGAATTATAGTTTTACAACGTTTGCAGCTTGAGGTCCGCGGTTTCCTTCAACGATTTCAAAAGAAACTTCTTGGCCTTCTTCTAAAGATTTGAAACCATCGCCTTGGATAGCTGTGAAGTGTACGAAAACATCGTCTCCGCCTTCAACTTCGATGAAACCGAAACCTTTTTCATTGTTGAACCATTTTACTTTACCGTTTTGCATGTTTACATTTCCTCCTAAGCCTGTCAAGACACATCATGTGCCTTAGATGAATATTACCACCTAACAAAACATAACAGATATTTTTATCTAATAACGGAAATATATTCTGTTAAATGATGATTATAATATACACGAATGGGCACTTTCAGTCAAGGAATTGAACACCATTTTTACAAAAAACAATAAAATATTTTAAATATTTCTACTTTTATTTATTGGGAAGGGAAATACTTGGTTTTTACTGAGATCTGATAACATAAATTATCGTTTTTCTCATATGAATTATTAATTATCTTGTTTTCAAAGGGTGAGGGGAATGTACCGGTTTTCGATTGAGGATCAGGATTGGATCTTGAGGTTTTCACCCAACATCCAGATTGAAGCAGAAGAGAAGCAGGCCATCATCAGTTCCATCCTGCAGCTTGGCAAGGATCTCCCGCATTACACGCATGGAGAGTCTTTTATCATCATGAATGACCAATTAGGCATTATTGTTTTTAATGTCGAGAAAATACCATCTCTGATATTGACCGTCTCAAACATTGTTGCAGAAGATAAATGGTACATTCAAAAGAACCTTACATTAAAACGCTATTTAAAAGACTGATCGGCAAAAGCCGATTTTTTTTATGAACAGGTTTAATAGGTAAAAGATCTCAGGGGCTTCCGCCTTATGCAAACGATTTCCTCTATAGATTAATATATAGTTGATAGAATCTTCTAATAACTCATAAAGGAGGAATAATGTTGAAAGCGTTTAAACAGTTGATTTTTCTGGCCGCAGCTATAATATTTGCTGCATCTAATTTTTTATCACCATTAATGCAAACGATTGCATCAGCTGAGAAAAAGACACATGGAGCAGGTCAGACTACAACAGTCACCATCCATTATCAGCCTGAAGATGGCGGAACAAAGGATTGGAATTTGTGGGTTTGGCCTAAAGATGGCGAGGGACAGGTTTTTGAATTTACTGGTGATGATGAGTTTGGACTTATTGCAGAAGTTGTGCTTGAAGGTATCCATGATGAAGTTGGTTTTATAGTCCGCACTGACAGCTGGGAGAAAGATGGAGGGGACCGATTCATCAATATAAAGAGCGGCTATGATGAAGTATGGGTGAAAGCAGGCGATGAACATACATATACATCACCGCCTGATGGTGAGTACAGGGACTTTCCGGCATTCGAACGTGTGAAGGTAAAACTCCACTATTTTAGATATGACGGAAATTATGAAGGCTGGAATTTATGGACGTGGCCTGAAGGCAAGGGTGGAAAAAGAATTGATTTTACAGCAGAAGATGATTTTGGGAAAGTTGCTGAATTTGAACTTGAAAACCCGGAAGGTATGACAAAGGCTGGATTTATAGTCAGGAAGAGCATGCAAGGAGATGATTGGGCCGTTAAGGAGTTTGGTGATCGCTTTATTACAAAGTTTGATGATATGGGGAATGCAGAAGTATGGATTGTTCAGGGAACAGAAAGAATTTATTACAATCCAGCTTATATTGAAAAAGATCCTAAAATTGTGAATGCTTCTATGGATACCTTTAATCAAATTACACTTGAAACTAATTTTCCATTCGAATGGAGAGCTTGGGAATCCATAATTAAAATTGACAATGCCAAAATTAAAGAAGTGGTCCCTTTTGACGGGGATGAGGAAAAGGATTTTACAAATAAAGTAAGAGTAATAACGGAAGATAAATTGGATTTCAGGCAATCATATAAAATCTCTGCAGTTTCATTTGGAGAGGCAGTGGTGAAGATCGGGAATATTGTCAGATCGGAGGAATTTGATGATGCTTTCTATTATGATGGAAAGCTGGGGAATCAGTATACTAAAAAACACACCGCCTTTAGGGTTTGGGCCCCTACAGCAAGTGAAGCATCGATAGTGCTTTATGACAGCTGGAATGATCAGACCGCCGAAGAAATTTCTCTTGAAAGAGGTGAAAAAGGCACCTGGTCAACAATTCTTAAAGGAGATCAAAATGGGCTGATTTACAATTATAGAGTCAAAATTGGAGAAGAATGGACAGAAGCCACCGATCCTTATGTGCGGGCTGTAACGGTAAATGGCGACAGGGGCGTAGTAATGGACATGGATTCAACCGATCCTAAAAAGTGGAATAAACAGAAGCCAAAGTTAAAGAATCCAGAGGACTCTATTATCTATGAAGTTCATGTCCGGGACCTTTCCATTCACGAGGACAGCGGCATAAAGCATAAGGGGAAGTATCTTGGGGCTGCTGAGAAAGGCACCACAAATTCTACAGGAGAAAAAACAGGTTTAAATCATATAAAAGATCTTGGAGTCACACATGTTCAGTTTCTTCCGGTTTATGACTACCGGACAGTTGATGAAACAAAACTGGACCAGCCACAGTATAACTGGGGCTATGATCCTAAAAACTATAATGTGCCGGAAGGTTCGTATTCTACTGATCCATATAATCCATCTGCAAGAATTACAGAATTGAAGACAATGATTCAGGAATACCATAATGAGCAGCTGAGGGTTGTAATGGATGTTGTATATAATCATGTTTTTGCAGTAAATGAATCCAGTTTCCACAAGCTTGTACCAGGCTACTTTTTCCGCTATAACGAAGATGGAACACTTGCCAATGGCACAGGGGTAGGCAATGATACAGCTTCAGAAAGGAAAATGGTTCAGAAATTTATTATCGACTCTGTTGCCTATTGGGCTGAAGAATATAATCTTGACGGATTCCGCTTTGACTTGATGGGGATTCATGACACTCAAACTATGAATAAAGTAAGAAAGGCATTGAATAAAATTGATCCTTCTATCATTATGATTGGAGAAGGCTGGGATTTAAACACACCACTGGCTGCAGAAAGAAAAGCCAATCAGAAAAATGCCGAAGATATGCCTGGTATAGGCCATTTCAATGATGGCATCCGGGATGGTTTAAAAGGCAGTGTGTTTGATGAACGGGATAAAGGTTTTGTAAATGGCAAGCAAGGCTTGGAAAGCTTTGTTCAGCAAGGAATTGCAGCAGGATTGGAGTATCCGGCCACAATGGCCACATACAAGGATCCTGAACAGGTGGTGACATATGCTGAGGCCCATGACAACCATACTCTTTGGGATAAGCTTGAACTGACCAATCCGGATGCATCAGAAGAATCCAAAAAGAAAATGCATAAGCTGGCTTCTTCCATCATTTTGACATCCCAGGGTGTCAGCTTTGTTCATGCCGGCCAGGAATTCATGCGGACAAAATATGGGGATCACAACAGCTATAAATCCCCTGATAGTGTCAATCAGTTAGACTGGGACCGCCGAACTGAATTCAGCAGGGAAGTAGACTACTTCAAAGGTTTGATAAAGCTGAGAAAGCACTATAAATCCTTCAGAATGACTACAGCAGAGGATATTCAGTCAAAGCTTGAATTTATTGATGCTCCAGATAATACAGTTGCATACAGACTGGATGCTAAAGGCCTAAAAGATAGAGCCAAAGAGATTGTAGTAATCCATAATGCAAATACAGAACCAGTCAAGATATCACTTCCAGCCAATAGCCCTTGGCATTTGCTTGCAGACGGAAAGCAGGCTGGGTTAGGAACCTTAAAGATATATCAGTCAAAAACAATTGAAGTACCGGCACAAACAAGTTTTATTCTGAAAAGATAAAAAGCAGAGGAGAATCCTGTCAGAGGGTTCTTCTTTTGTTTGCATATTGGAACACAAGTGTTTTTTAAAATTTCATATCTATAATGGTATTTTAACTCCCTTTGCTAAATTTTTAGGTTAATATTAAAATAGATATCTATATTTTGTTCTTACAACACAAAGGGAGCTAAAGTATGAAACTGATTATCGCGGAAAAACCCGATCAGGGTATGACGCTGGCTTCTATTTTTAAAATGAAGAAACACCAGGGATATATTGAAATCTTTCCAAATGATATATTCCCCCAGGGGGCTCATGTTACCTGGGCTATAGGCCACCTATGCCAGCTGTCTGCCCCTGAAAAATATAAAAAGGATTGGAAAAAATGGTCTTTGGACACATTGCCAATCATTCCAGAGCAATTTCAATATGAAGTGACAAAGGATAAAGCAAAGCAATTTAATATAATCAAACAGCTTGCTTCTAATCCCGATTTAACAGAAATTATCCATGCAGGGGATGCAGGGAGAGAAGGAGAGCTTATTATCCGGAACATACTAAGGCTTACCGGATCTAGAGTTCCTATGAAAAGGCTATGGATCTCTTCTTTGACTCCAAAAGCCATAAAGGAAGGTTTTCTCGCCCTGCTGGATGAAAGCGACACAAGAAATTTATACTATGAAGCCTATACGAGAGCATGTGCCGACTGGGTCGTTGGGATGAATGCTTCGCGTTTATACAGTCTTCTTCTGCAGCAGAAAGGTTTCTCGGATGTTTTTTCAGTAGGAAGGGTTCAGACACCCACACTTGCTTTAATCGTAAAAAGAGAAAATGAAATTCAGAACTTTGTTTCCGAACCTTTTTGGGAGGTAAACGCACAATTTAAAGTAAACGGGAAAAAATATACCGGTAAGTGGGAAAAAGATGGAGAGGCCAGAATTAAGACTAAAGAGCTTGCCGAAAAGATTGCGGCATTTTGCAGAGATAAAGATGCAAAGGTAGAAGATGTGCAGGCTGAAAAAAAAGAATTCCTTCCGCCTATGCTGTATAATCTTTCGGCATTGCAGGCAGAAGCCAACCGCAGGTTCAAATTCCCTCCTAAAAAAACACTGGATGTTCTGCAAAAGCTTTATCAAAAAGGAATCGTTTCATATCCTCGTTCAGACTCCCGTCATGTAACCGCAGGAGAAGCTGAAATGTTTCCGGAAATCCTCAGAAAAATGGAAGCAAAAGAGGAGTATAAGGAATTTTTCCCTTTGCCTATAAGCTCGATTTTGCAGAATAAACGGTATGTGAATGACAAGAAGGTAACTGATCACTATGCCATCATTCCGACGGAACAGGTGCCGGACCTGGGAAGATTATCTTCGGAAGAAAAAATTCTCTATGATCTGGTCGTGAGGAGCTTAATCGCTGCTCATTATGGAAAAGCTGTATCAGAATATACAACGATTAAGACTCTTGTGGATGGAAGAGCATTGTTTCTATCCAAGGGGAAAGTCCAGCTTGAGGAAGGCTGGCGAAAAGTGATTCCTCAGCAGGAGAAGGAAAAGGATCCGGCACTGCCTTTACTGCAGGCTGGCGATCAGGGAACAGTGTTGAAGGCTGATGTAAAAGAAAGCAAAACCCAGCCGCCTAAAAGGTATACTGAAGGCCAGCTGATTACACTAATGAAATCGGCGGGGAAGCATATTGAGGATAAGGAACTTGAGAAGGTTCTGATGAAGACAGAAGGCCTGGGAACAGAAGCCACAAGAGCGGGAATCATTACAATGCTGAAGGAGCGCAAATACATCGATATAAAGAAAAATCTTGTATATGCAAACTCAAAAGCAAAAATCCTTATAGAAGCAATAGGAACACAAATACTTGCTTCTCCTGAAATGACGGCAAAATGGGAACAGCGGCTAAAGGACATTTCAGATGGTCAGGCATCCCCGAAACAATTCATGGAGCAGACCAATAAAATGGTAGGGCATTTAATCTCTGCCTCTATTGAACATGCAGGAAAGTGGATATTCTCAGAAGAAGATAAAGAGGGATTCACTCCCGGCAAATTCAAGCAAAAAAGGTCAGCGAATCTGGGAAAATGCATGCTATGTGATGGTAAAGTTGTGGATAAGGGAAGCTTTTATGGCTGTTCCAATTATAATAAGACCAAATGCACTTTCACTATCTCCAAAAGCATTATGGGTAAGACAATGACTCAAAAACTGCTCAAACAGCTATTAAAGGACGGAGAAACAGAATTAGTTGAAGGATTTACGAGCAAAGGAAAAGATAAAACATTTTCAGCTAAATTATCCTGGGATCAAAAAGAAAACAGAGTCAAATTTCTTTTCCCGCAAAAAACCTGAATTTACCGGATTTAGCATAATTCCTTGTCTCCATTTTCCAACTGTAGTAAAATCGTCTAAGTCCTATATTTATTTATGGAGATATTAAATGAACATGCGCTCTGCGCTTTTCTAAAATAGATTGTCTAGCTCCGAGCGCCCATCGGCAGGCGCTCTGCGCTTTTCTAAGTGGCAGGAGGTTGCGTAATGCCAACACCAAGTATGGAAGATTACATTGAACAAATATATATGTTAATTGAAGACAAAGGTTATGCAAGGGTTTCTGATATTGCAGAGGCTCTCTCAGTACATCCATCTTCTGTGACAAAAATGGTCCAGAAGCTTGATAAGGATGAGTATCTTGTATATGAAAAATACAGAGGGCTTGTATTAACACCAAAAGGGAAAAAAATCGGCAAGAGGCTTGTATACCGGCATGAACTTTTAGAACAGCTCCTGCGTATTATTGGAGTCAAAGAAGAAAATATTTATGAAGATGTGGAAGGCATTGAACATCATCTGAGCTGGGATGCCATCGACCGGGTGGGCGACTTGGTTCAATTTTTTGAGGAGGATGATAGCCGCATCGGAGTGCTGAGGGAAATCCAGCGTAAAAATGAAGAAGAACAGTAAAAACCTGACTGCTTTGAGTCAGGTTTTTTCATATAGGGCTAATAATTAATAGAGGCTTGGAAAATCATCAAAAGATGATGCTTCGGAAGGATTTAGCTGTATAGAGCCATCTTCGCTTTCATAAATATGGATACCTTCAATAATACCTTGTTCTGCCTCCATCAGTGCTTTGCGATAAGAAATGATTCGTCCTCCGGATGTTTGGAATGAAATGATTTCACCACTATTGTTACGGTAGACTGCTGTCAGCTGCTCGCCGTTCATACAAAACGCTCCTTATTCATTTTCTACCAATATTGTTGACGTTTTTATCATTATATAATCAGAGGTATTTTTGAGAATCTTAGCGAATTAAAAATATTGGGAACTTTTTTTATAAACAATCGTATGCTTAGACGGAGGGATAGAATGAGTACTTTCAATTGGTCTGCAGAAGCAGAGAAGCTGTGGGATAAAAATTCAGAATCATGGAATGCAAAGAGCAGGGCAATGTGGGAGGAAGGAAGCCGAAAGGATATCATCTCCTTCTTCGAAAAACATGTCAAAAAAGAATCTGCTGTTTGTGATCTTGGGTGCGGAGATGGTTACGGCTCCTACAAGCTTGCTTTGGCTGGCTATAAGGTTACCGGGATTGACGTCTCAGAAGAGATGATACATAAAGCTGAAAAATTAAACGCTGAAACGGATGCGGTTTTCAGGAAGGAAGACATTTCAGAGCTTTCGCTCGAGGAAAATGCAATTGATGCGGTTCTTGCGATTAATTCACTGGAATGGACCGAGAGCCCGCTTGATGTTTTACAGGAAATTCGGCGAATTGTTAAGCCGGGCGGAAGGGCTTGTATAGGGATTCTTGGCCCCACGGCCGCACCGCGGGCTAACAGCTACCGCAGGCTTTATAAGGATGAAGTTATTTGCAATACCATGATGCCGTGGGAATTTGAACAGCTTGCACATGAAAATGGATGGTCAAAGATTGATGAACTGGGCGTATATAAAAAAGCATCAGAGCAGCTTTCAAAAGGCTCGCTGACTGATGAGTTAAAGCAATCATTATCTTTTATGTGGATCTTTATGCTTGAAAGCAGAAAAAGGAAAGGATGACAAAAGAATGAGCAGATATTCAATTGAAGAGTTTGTAAACCAGACGAAACAGCAGGATAAAGGTGAAGGGCTTTTTGAACTGGAGACACCAAGGATGCTCGAAATTAATCTAACCAGCCAGGTTTGGGCTAAGGCGGGCGGAATGGTCTCCTACCGCGGCCAGATAAAGTTTGAGCGCGAAGGTATTCTCGAGCATGGCTTAGGAAAGATGTTCAAAAAGGCACTCACCGGAGAGGGAACCGCTTTAATGAAAGCAACAGGCAACGGAAAGCTATACCTTGCAGACCAGGGCAAAAAGATCTCAATTCTGAATCTGGCTGGGGATTCCATTTTTGTAAATGGAAATGATCTCCTTGCTTTCGAGCCTTCCATCAGCTGGGATATTAAATTAATGAAGAGAATGGCAGGCATGCTGGCAGGAGGCTTGTTCAATGTCCATTTAGAAGGGACGGGAATGGTAGCTATTACTTCCCACTATGAGCCGCTGACACTTTTGGTTACTCCTGATAACCCCGTATATACTGATCCGAATGCGACAGTTGCTTGGTCAGGGTCACTGCAGCCGGAATTTGTTACAGATATCTCTTTTAAAACGTTCCTTGGAAGAGGGAGTGGAGAGTCGATACAAATGAAGTTTTCAGGCAGCGGCTTTGTAGTGGTCCAGCCATTTGAAGAAGTGTATTATGCTCAGCAATCATAAGGAATAGCATAAGCGCTTTGCTAAGAAAAGCCGGTTTATTAAAAAACCGGCTTTTTCATGTTTTTAACTGCATATTAAGTTATTCCGCTTGCTGGATTATCAATCCCACTCGTAAGGAGTCTCCTGATACACATAGTAGTTCAGCCAATTAGAAAACATTAAATGGGCATGTGAGCGCCATTTATTATGAGGTTTCCTGTCAGGATTATCATTCGGAAAATAGTGTTTGGGTATAGGAACCTGCAGCCCTCTGCTTTTGTCTCTTGTATATTCTTCTGCGAGTGTGCAGGCTTCATATTCCAGATGGCCAGTTACCATAATTTGTCTGCCGCCGTTCGCGCTCATGATGAAAGGACCAGCCTCCTCAGAAGAGGACAGAAGCTTTACTTCCCGATGTTTCAGCAGCTGCTCCTCATAAACATCTGTATTTCTGGAATGCGGAGCAAAAAAGATATCGTCAAAGCCCCTCAGCAGTTTTTCCCTTCTGTCATGTACTTCATGAAGAAAAACACCGGAACATTTCTCAGGCAGCTCATATTTTCCGATCCCAAAGTGATAGAATAATGCTGCCTGTGCTCCCCAGCATATATGCAGGGTGGAGGTAACATTTGTTTTTGTCCACTCCATGATTGCAGTCAGCTCCTCCCAATAGTCAACCTCATTAAAATTAAGAAGCTCTACAGGAGCGCCGGTTATAATCATCCCGTCAAATTTTCTATTTCGAACCTGCTCAAACGCAGTATAGAATTGTTCGAGATGCATGGGACTGGTATTTTTTGATTGATGAGTGGCAGTTTTTAAAAATGAGATGTTTACCTGTAAAGGCGTATTTCCAAGTAGTCTTAAAAGATGGGCTTCTGTTTTTTCTTTCTCAGGCATCAAATTCAGGATAAGGATATTTAATGGGCGTATATCCTGCTGTTTGGCACGGTCCTCATCCATGATAAATATATTCTCTTCCTCTAAGATCTCCCTGGCAGGAAGCAGCTTAGGAATTTTTATCGGCAAGTGATCATCTCCCTGTACAAAAATTCAATTAAACTCATTATAAAGACGATTCAAAATTGTATCAATGCTTTACTGTGTGAAAATGCAAAAATATCAAAAGTAAATGACAATATTTTGTTTCAGAGATGGTACAATAAAGCTGTAGGAACCTATACATAACGGATTCTGGGGGGATATCAGTGAATGTGAAACCGATCGTGAAATCAGACATAGAAATTGCTCAGGCGTCAGCCATGAAGCCCATTAAGGAAATTGCAGAAAAACTGGGACTCATTGAGGATGATCTGGAGCTATTCGGCAAGTATAAAGCAAAAATATCCGCAGCAGCCTTAAAAAAATTAAGTACGAATGACAGCGGTAAAATAATTCTTGTCACTTCCATTAATCCAACACCTGCAGGGGAAGGAAAGTCCACGGTAACCGTCGGACTGGCAGATGCGTTTAACAGACTTGGCAAGAAGGCTATGGTTGCAATGAGGGAACCTTCCCTGGGGCCAACTATGGGAATTAAAGGCGGTGCAACAGGCGGGGGTTACGCACAGGTTCTCCCGATGGAAGACATCAATCTGCATTTTACAGGTGATCTTCACGCAATTACAACAGCCAATAATGCATTGGCGGCCTTGATTGATAATCACCTTCAGCAGGGGAATTTGTTAAATATCGACCAAAGAAGAATTGTCTGGAAGCGTGCTCTGGATTTGAACGACCGTGCATTAAGGAAAATAGTGATTGGCTTGGGTGGTCCTTTGCAAGGTGTTCCAAGAGAGGATGGCTTTGATATTACTGTGGCTTCAGAAATTATGGCCGTTTTATGTCTTGCATCAGATCTGCAGAACCTGAAGGAAAGACTGGGTAAAATGGTTATAGCCTACAATTATGATAAGCAGCCTGTAACAGTGAGCGATCTAGGGGTGGAAGGTGCTCTTACTCTGCTGCTTAAAGAAGCAGTTAAACCTAATTTGGTACAGACTATTGAGCATACACCGGCATTGGTTCATGGCGGCCCGTTTGCCAATATTGCGCATGGCTGCAACAGTGTGATTGCAACTTCTGCAGCTTCCAAGCTCGCTGATTATGTAGTGACAGAAGCAGGCTTTGGTGCGGATCTTGGCGCTGAAAAGTTCCTGAATATTAAAGCCAGGAACGAAGGCATTGACCCTGAAGCAGTGGTAATCGTAGCTACAATCCGAGCTTTAAAAATGCATGGCGGCTTGTCAAAGGATGAATTAGGCAAAGAAGATACCGAAGCACTCACCAGGGGCTTTGCTAATTTAAAGAAGCACGTTGAAACAGTTGAAAGCTTCGGGCTTCCGTATGTAGTGGCCATTAACCGTTTTATTACCGATAGCGAGAATGAAATTGCGACCCTCACAGACCTTTGCAGTAAGGAAGGCATGCCGGTAGCCCTGACAGAAGTTTGGGAAAAAGGCGGACAGGGCGGAATTGAGCTCGCAGAGAAACTTTTTGACATTTTGGATCAAAACGCAGTGAAGTTTAATCATCTGTATGATTTATCGCTGCCGCTTGAAGATAAAATTCTAACTGTGGCCCAGAAGGTATATGGCGCAGATAATGTTGAATACTCAACCAAAGCCAAAAAACAGCTAAAAGACTTTGAAAGTTTTGGCTGGGGTGTCCTGCCGGTTTGTATGGCTAAAACACAATATTCTTTATCTGATGATCCTTCAAAGCTGGGAAGACCATCAGATTTTACCATTACAATACGTGAGCTGAAGCCATCCATTGGTGCAGGATTTATTGTAGCACTCACAGGTGATGTAATGACAATGCCTGGTTTGCCTAAAGCCCCTTCAGCCATGAATATGGATGTAGACGAAGATGGAAATGCAGTAGGCCTGTTTTAAGGAGGGTTACCATGTTTGACCCAACGGCCTTTGAAAATATGAAGGTTGTAATGGAAGGCGGATTTTATGACCGGGACCTTGGCGGAGAAATTAGAATAGTTGACCGGAATGATATTATGAACTCAGCGAAAATGTGCCGCAGATATGACATTACTTTTACAGATCATGCTGACGGCATGGCGGAGATTTACTGTACCTTTATAATGGAAGCGGGACTTGATAATCTTGCAGCTGAGCTACTGCCTCAACGTAAATCCGAAATGCAGGCAGGATGCCGTATATTAGTGAATTTTATAATTAAACATCTGAAGGATCATAAAAAATTTCAGGAAATCCGGGAAGTTCTGCGAGGAATATGGGGCAGTGGACGGAATATCGAACAGACTGTGAAATACAGACCCGAAAATAGGCAGGAGCTGGCCGAAATCGAAACCATCATTTCTTTTAACCGCCTGGTCCAGGAAGAGCAGATTGATGACCTGAATGAAATGATTACTTATATGACAGCTTCTATGGGTGCTTTGAGAAAAATTTACTTGTAGAACCTGCTCGCCTTGCTATTAAAAGCAAGGCGTTTTTTTTGTGATATTTTTTACGGAAGATTCAAAATTATATTTACAATTAACCTCTCTGATAATACGATTAAGAAGGAATGGAAAAACATTCCGAATACTAAAAAAGGAGGAGAGGCAAATGATTAAGGAAATCTTTGCGCAAAAGGGATTGGAGAAGGGTAGACAATGCGTAACCTAGTCAGGAGGACAAAGGGATGATTCAAGGTACAGACAAATTAATCATTGCAGAGTACCATGAGGGATTTGCTGCAGGAATCGCAAAAATGTGGAACTTGAGCAGAGACAGCTGGGGCGGAGATACCAGTGTAATGACTGAAGAGCAAGTAAAAACGAAGGAAGCGAATAATGGCAATATTACTTTATACTTGGCCCTTGATGGTGAAGAAGTAGTAGGCTATTGCGGGCTGTCAGAATACAAAGAGGATACGGGATCCCTGTATATCCCTCTTTTAAATGTAAGGCCGGATTACCATGGGCGGAAAATTGGAAAAATGCTGGTACTTAAAGCTCTGCAAAAGACAATTGAATTGGGCTGGCCGCGCCTTGATCTCTATACATGGCCGGGAAATGTGAAAGCTGTCCCGCTGTATAAGAAATGCGGCTTCTTCTGGGAAGACAGGGATGACACAACCCATTTAATGAATTTTATTCCCGCAGTTCACCAGACTCCGCTTTTAAAGCCTGTACTGGAGAAGCTTGATTGGTATGACAGCAGCCTGAGAGACATCGATGTGAAGCCAGATGGAATCAAAGAAAATGGATTTACATTTTATGAGTATAAATGGCAAAGCGGGGAAGTGTCTGCAAGAGTCAGATTAGAAAGGACCGGCAGAGGAATAAGTTTAATCGAAACGAATGAATATCTTATAGAACTATGCATGAGCCATCATGAAGTAATTGAAAATGAGGTTCATAACTTTCAGCTCAAACTTGTGAATAAAACCGGAAATCCTGTTTCGTTTAAGGCTCAAGGGAAAAATCATGGAAGAGTCGAATCAATGTTCGAGCACGATTTGACAGTCGAAAGCGACGCTGTTATTAGCGGACAATTCATTGTGCATGAAGGGGAAGAGCCCAGTGTCTGGAAAACTCATCCTTCATTGGATGTGAAGGTTTGGGTAAATGATGAAGGAGGCGAATTACGTCTTGGACTTCTTCCAAAGCAGCCTGCCAAAATAACAGGAGCTTCTAAAGGAAATCTCAGGGGTTTGAATCAGGAAGCAGAATTCGAAATGGAAGTAGAAAACAGCCTGGATGAGGATGCAGTATTTCACCTTTCTTTTCCTGAAAGCGATTTGGTTGAATTGGAGAAGCAGGAGTATGAGATACAGCTCCACAAAAAAGAGCGTAAGCTGCTGAAGGTGCCTTTTATTGTAAAGAAACATGGCTTTTATCAGCCTGAAATATCGGTTTCAGCAATAAGGGAGGATGGGCAAGATCATTCTTTCACATGCAGCACGGTTGGCATCCCCCTTAAAAACTTCGGCCGGAAATTTGGAGGAGAGTCAAAAGAATACTGGCATATCTGCAATGGGATTTGCCAGGTGAATATTCGGAAAATGGATTATAAAATCACAGCCGGCAGGAACGAAAGTGTAAACCAGCCTTTTGCGTTTTTTGTCCCTAAGCTTGGCAAGCCCTTTTCAACTGAATTTTCAAAGGCAAAGCCTCTGGCAGCAGATTGGTTCATAGATGATACGGCTATTACTTTTAAATTGGTTTTCAAGTCTGAAGCTTTTCCAGGGATTCTTGTAAACTTGTATACCTCACTTTATGGTGAAGGCCTTGTGAAAATTTGGTCTGAACTGATAAATGAAGGGAATAAAAAGTTTGAAAACCTGTTTATAAGCCAGCCGTTATATCATGAAATGCAGCATCCATATTTTCCGCTGGAGAATGAAGTGATAGAGTTTTCTAATGTTAAAGAATTGGGGTTTATGGAAATACCAGCTGAAAGCATAACCGGAAATTGGTTTTTCGACAAACATAATGGCGAGCCGATTGGATTCTGCTGGCCAAATAGTGCTCATTCAAGTCCGGATGGGTGGCAATTTTATTATCAGCAGGAGACTGGCTGTTTTGAACCGGGGCAGAAAGTGGTATTGGCCCCTGGCTATTTATCCATTGGAGCCTTCCGGACTTGGGAAGAAATGCAGCAATTCTCAGGAGCGGCCGCTGAACCTGATAAAATAGTAAAGCTTGAAAAAGCGCTCATTATCAATAGGGGAAATCCGGTGGCAAAGGAACAGAAAGCAGAGTTTACTCTTAAAACTCATCGATCGAGTTATCTCAACGGCACGATAGATGTTTATTTAAATGAAAATAAAAAACTATCCGCAAATTTCAGCCAGGAACAGGAACTAAAGGTATTTAAAGCGAATTTTCCTATTGATGGCATGAAACCCTTATCTCTTGTGAAAGCCGAGATTTCACTTGACAGCGGTAAGATGGATGTAAAAGATTTTCTGCTGATGCCCAGGGGGAAAGTCAGTATATCAACTGAAGAGCAAAGCGGCAAGACGGTATATAAAATGGATAACGGCATTATTAGCTTAAAAGCAGCACCTGATTTTTATCCTGGATTATTCTCATTAGCGTATAAAGAAAATGAATGGCTTGATTCTTCTTTTCCTGAACTGGTTGCCAAGGGATGGTGGAACCCGTGGGCCGGAGGCATGAAAACTCTTCCTTCCCAAATGAGTGGGTTTTCGCTATTGAAGGAGAAATCTTCTGCAGAATTTATCAATGTAAAAGATTCGTATGAAAACGATTGGTCTGTATTGGCCATTCATACTAAAATTGCCGAGCATACCATCTGGAAAGGACTCGATTATACACAATATTTCGCGTTATTGCCGGGCGTGCCAATCCTTGCTTATTGGGTAAAGGTAACCGATGCAGGAGGGAAGTATCTGTTAAATGAAAAATGGATAACAGATATATTTATATCAGGTGCCCCCTTAAAGGATCTTACTCTTGAATTAACTGGAAAAAATGCTGAATCAGCCTACCAGGCTGGAGTTGAGGAGCAATCCTTTGTTAATATTGAAGGATCCTGTGTTAGCAGCTCCCGCTCTCCCGAAAAAATGTATTTAATGAAAAGTATAGATGCTGAATTCCTGGGGGCATATATGAATAAAGAAGCTTTCGAAGTTATTTTGGAAAGGAATGCAGTGCCATTAACCAAACCGGGCTTTATTGTCTTTGATGAAAGAAGCTTTAAGGGCAAAATCCTTAATAACCTGCATTATCTGGAATTCCGCTAAAGGAGAGATTATGAAAGTCATAGATGCACATATTCACTTTTCAGATATTAAATCATTCCATCAGACAGCAGATGAAATCTCATTTGTTGATTATTCATATAACGGGCACCAGAAGGAGTTCCAAAATGCCAATGTAGTTCTGAGCATCGCGATGGGACTTACTGAAACAGATAATATGGGGTTTCCGGATTATGAAGCCAGAACACCCATGGGGATTGACCTGGAAGACAAGGTGCCTGCCAATATCGTTTATTGCGCCGGAATCAATCCATATGATCTCGGAGAAGATGCTCTGAAAAGGCTTGAGGATGAACTCCAGAAGCCTGCTGTTGCAGGCATTAAGATTTACCTGGGATATTATCCTTTCTACGCCTATGATGAGGTATATGAACCCGTGTATGCACTCGCTGAAAAATATGGGGCTCCAGTTGTATTTCATACAGGTGATACCTATTCCGAAAGGGGATTGCTTAAGTATTCTCATCCCCTGGCTATTGACGAGGTAGCTGTTAAACACCGGAATATCAATTTTATGATGGCCCATTTTGGAGATCCGTGGACTCTGACCGGGGCTGAGATCATATACAAGAACCGGAATGTCTATGCCGATCTTTCAGGCATTATTGTTGGGACAAAAGAAGAATTGAAGAAGCGCAGTGAAGGCAGATTTTTGGACCATCTGAGGCATGCTTTAGTATTTGCGGATTCTTACGATAAATTGCTTTTTGGAACGGATTGGCCGCTGGCGCCTGTGGGTCCTTATATTAAATTTATAAAAGAACTCATACCTGAAGAGCATCATGCAGATGTTTTCTATAATACCGCTGTAAAGGTTTTTCCTAAAATCAAGCCTTTTCTGCCATAGAGAGAGCGGCTGGAAGAGATATCTTTCACTTCCAGCCCTTTAATAGTCTTATTTACATACATACACGTATAAATATCTTAAAAGGGGGGGCTTAAATGGTCAAAATTGCATGGGTAACAGACAGCACGGCTTTTTTGAATGATGAGTTAAGAAACCATCCTGATCTGTACCAGATTCCAATGACGATCATTATGGATGGAAGAGAATATACAGACGGTGTTGATCTAACACCTGAAGAACTATATGCAACGTTAAAAAACCTGGAAACCCCGGCTAAAACTTCCCAGCCATCCATCGGTGCTTTCAGGGACTTATATGAAAATCTGCAGAAGGATTATGATTGTATCATCGCTGTGCTTGTATCGGCAAAGCTCAGCGGGACGGTTTCTTCAAGTGAACAGGCCGCCCAGATGGTTGATATACCGGTATACAGCCTGGATTCCAAGATATTATCATATCCTTTAACAAGATTGATCCTAAAAGGAATGGAACTGGCAATGGCAGGACTTGATACTAAAGACATTATCAGCGAGCTTAAGATGCTCCGCGATACGGGAGAAACCTATGTCCTCATTGGCAGTCTTGAACAGCTTCATAGGAGCGGCAGGATGTCCGGGGTTCAATTCTTTTTGGGAAGTATGCTTAATGTAAAGCCGATTATTTCAGTTCACGATGGAGAATTAAGCGTAAGAGAGAAGGCCAGGAGCGAGAGAAAGGCAAAAGATAAAATAGTGAAGCTGCTGAGGAGCGCACATGAGAGAAACCCGCTGAAGGAAGTATTCATCTTGTACGGTTTGCATCCGGAAGAAGCGGAGATATGGAAGAAGGAACTTCAGGGAGAATTTGCGGGCATCAAATTTGGATGCTATTCCTTAGGAGCCACCATTGGAGTCCATGCTGGAGAGCATACACTAGGCATCAGCTGGCTGAATGGCCTAAAATAATATAATATAAGCTCAGGTGCAGGAAATCAAAAATACTGGTTTTCTGCACTTTTTTATCTTTTAACATGACGGTTTTCGTTAGATTCCGGCTTAGAATACCGGTATGTTCCCTTTTGTGTTCGTAGATGGCCCGGTTCCGACACAGACCACTGGGTTTGCTCCATTTGAGTCAGAAGATGGCCCGAGTTCTGACACAGAACACTGGTAAGGGCCTATTTGTGTCCGTAGTTGGCCAAAGTTCTGACAAAGAATACTGGAATAGCTCCATTTGAGTCAGAAGATGGCATAGGTTCCGACACAGAACACCGGATAGGACCTATTTGTGTCAAATGATGGCTCGGGTTCTGACACAGACCAACCGATTTGCTCCTTATGTGTCCGAAGCTGGCCCAGGTTTCGACAGACACCTACCGAAAGGCGCCCTTTAGGGTCAGAAGATGGCCCAGCCTACAATAAAAGCCAGCAATTTGAGCGGAAATCAACGAACAGCGTTGATAGGGAATTCCTTGCCATCGTTTCTTTTTATGACTAATGTTAAAATGGAATGTGGATTTGAAAGCAGGTGGAATAATGAATCGGGGAATTATACATAAAACAGAGGAATTTGTCCGGAATACTCTCGGTGATGATACAACCGGGCATGACTGGCATCATATTGAAAGGGTGCGCAGAAATGCCCTTTACATAGCGAAAAAGGAACAAAAAGGAGATTCTTTTTTAATCGAAATGGCAGCCTTGCTCCATGATATACCGGATGCCAAGCTGAACACCTCCGGAGAAGCAGGGGAAAGGAAGCTATCTGACTTTCTTGAGCAACTCGAGATCTCCGAGGAAGCATCCAGCAGCATTAAGGCAATTATTGATTCAGTATCTTTTAAGGGCGGCCATAACATAAGGGTCTTAAGTGCAGAAGCCCAGATAGTCCAGGATGCGGACAGATTGGATGCGATAGGTGCAGTGGGAATTGCAAGAGCATTTGCCTACGGAGGCAAAAAAGGGCAGCTGATTTATGATCCTTCCCTTGTTATCAGAAAGGAAATGTCTGAAGAGGAATACCGGAATGGAAGGTCATCCTCCATCAATCATTTTTACGAAAAGCTTTTAAAGCTGAGAGATCTGCTGAATACTGACGCTGCTATGGAAATGGCCGAAGAGCGGCATGAATTTATCGAACAGTTTCTGCATCAATTTTTTAAAGAATGGAATGGTCAAGCATGAAGATGATTTCTGTGGAAAATGTGACAAAAACCTACGGGGAGAAAGAACTTTTTAACAATATATCCTTTACAATCGCTGAAAAGGAAAGGGCGGGTCTGATCGGTGTAAACGGAACGGGAAAATCCTCCCTGCTGAAAGTAATCGCGGGGGTTGACCTGCCGGACTCCGGCGAAATAGTCAAACCGAAAGACTACACTATTTCCTATTCAGCACAGCAGCCTGAGCTGAATTATGATTTAACCGTTCTTGAGCAGGTTTTTGCAGGAGATGCGCCAATTCTTGTGCTGCAGCGGGAATATGAACAAGCACTGCTGGAGCTTAACCGGCACCCTGAAGACCCAGCCATCCAAGACCGTCTTTTTGAACTGCAAAAAAGAATGGATACACTTAACGCCTGGGAAGTAAATACCGACGCCAAAACGATTCTCACAAAACTGGGAATTGAGGACTTCAGCAGAAAAATCGGAGAGCTTTCGGGAGGACAGAAAAAGCGGGTTGCGCTGGCACAGACTTTGATCCAGTCACCAGACTTGCTGATTCTTGACGAGCCGACGAATCATCTTGATTTTGAATCAGTTAAATGGCTGGAAGAATATCTTGGCAGATATAGGGGCGCACTGCTTCTGGTGACACATGACCGTTATTTTCTGGATAAGGTGACAAATAAAATGTTTGAGCTTGAGGGCGGAAATCTCTATAGCTATAAAGGGAATTATGCTGCATTCCTTGAAGCAAAGGCGATTAGAGAGGAAAATGAAACAGCCACTATCGAAAAGCAGAAAAATCTCTTCAGAAGGGAACTTGAGTGGATCAGGAGAGGTGCAAAAGCCCGCACCACTAAACAAAAAGCAAGAATCCAGCGGTTTGAAACTCTTGACAGCCAGCTCTCTTCTGTTAAATCCTCAGAAAAATTGGATATGTCCTTAAGCGGCAGCCGTCTTGGTAAACAAGTATTTGAACTTGAAGCTGCTACAAAAAAGTATGGCTCACAAACTATTCTGGATCATTTTGATCTTCTCGTGAAACCGGGGGACAGAATAGGGATTATTGGAAGAAATGGAACAGGAAAATCCACTCTTCTTAACATACTGGCAGGCAGAATTCCGCTGGACTCAGGTGAGCGTATTATAGGGCAGACAGTAAAAATTGCTTACTATACCCAGGAAAGCGAAGATATGGATGAGAGTAATCGCATGATCGAATACCTCAAAGAAACAGCTGAAGTAGTTGAAACTTCAGATGGAAAAACTATTTCAGCGGCTCAAATGCTGGAGCGTTTCCTTTTTCCGCCGTATACTCATGGCACGCCTATCCGCAAGCTTTCCGGCGGGGAAAAACGGAGACTTTATTTACTCAAGATTTTAATGTCTGAGCCTAATGTTCTTCTTCTTGACGAGCCGACCAATAACCTTGATACTCAAACACTGACAGTTCTCGAGGATTACCTTGATGATTTTCCAGGCGTAGTCATTACTGTTTCCCATGACCGCTACTTCCTGGATAAAGTGGCTGAGCAGCTGCTTGTGTTAAAAGGAGAGGGCGAGATCGAATTCTACTACGGAAACTACAGTGAATTTCTAGAAAGCGAAAGTGCCAAACCGGTTCAGGAAATTGACTATGCCCCTAAAAAAACGAGGGAAGCAAAACCGAAGAAAAAGAGAATGAGCTACAAAGAGAAAAAGGAATGGGAAGAAATAGAGGGAAAAATTGAGGCTGCTGAAGCCCGTCTCGAAGAGATTGCCTCAGAGATGGCCAATATTGGCAGTGACTTTGAAAAAGGCCAGGCATTAGTAGACGAAGAAACGAAACTGAATGAAGAACTGGAGTATCTGATAGAGAGATGGAGCTATCTATCAGAAGCAGCTGAAAATGAATAGTGACATGCCCGGGGGGAATCTCCGGGTTAATTTTATATGCAGGCTATTTTCGTAAAGTTTGCTGCTTTTTTATAACTTAGTTTAATTTGCTGAGCTGATCTTCGCTATGGGAACTTAAGTGTGAGACGCCGCAGACGCAAAGCGTCGAGGATAAGCGCACGCATCCTGCAGCGGTGAATTGGCGAAAAGCAACAATCTTTGAAGTAAGAACCTATATTAAAACAGCTAAAATGCCTCGAAATTCTCCTTATGGTAAAATAAAACCAGTTACCAACGTGAATATATAAAAAAGGGTGATACATTTGAGAATAAAAGCAATCGAACCAACACCAAGTCCAAATACAATGAAGGTTATTCTTGATGAAGAGCTTCCGATGGGGAAAGCCAATAACTATAAAAAGGATAAAAAAGAAGGAGCTCCGAAGATTATTCTGGATATCCTGGGAATTGAAGGAGTCAAAGGGGTTTACCATGTTGCCGATTTCCTGGCTGTTGAAAGAAATGCGAAATACGACTGGAAAGAGCTTCTGCCTCAAGTAAGATCTGCTTTTGGCGAGGATGTGGAAGATAAAGGCACAGAAGACAATAGAATCGATGAACATTTTGGGGAAGTCCAAGTGTTAGTCCAAATGTATAAAGGAATTCCCATGCAGGTAAAATTGACTGACGGCACGGAAGAAAAGCGCTTCGGACTCCCTGAAAACTTTATCAAAGCTGTTTCAGAGGCGCAGGATCCTGCTGATAATGTTGTCATGGTCCGCAAGTGGAAGGAATTCGGAGTCCGCTATGGAGACTTCGATCAGGTTGGCCATGATATTGTAGAGGAATTAATGGCTGCCTATCCGGGGGAAAGACTCCAGACCCTTGTGAAAATGGCTAAAAATCCGGATAAAACTGAGGATAAGCATGTGCGTTCCCGTCTTAAACTCACAGTCGAAGATTTGAACTCCCCGGATTGGCGGGAGCGCTATCAAAAACTCGAGCAGATGGATGACCCTGACCTTGAGGACCTGCCTGTTCTGGAAAAAGCGCTTAAAGATGAGAAGGCGTCAATCAGAAGACTTGCAACGGTTTATCTTGGCATGATTGAGGATAAGAGTGTTCTTCCCCTCCTCTACAAAGCGTTGAAGGATAAAACGGTCACTGTAAGACGCACAGCAGGGGACTGTTTATCAGACCTGGGTTTTGCAGAAGCCATGGACGCCATGAAGGAAGCATTGCAGGATGACAGCAAGCTTGTACGCTGGCGTGCAGCGATGTTCCTTTACGAAGTGGGAGATGAAAGTGCGCTCCCTGCTCTAAAGGCGGCAGAAGACGACCCGGAATTCGAAGTCAGTCTGCAGATCAAGCTGGCTATTGAGAGAATTGAGCATGGAGAAGAAGCAAAGGGTTCAGTTTGGAAACAAATGACTGAATCACGGAATAAAGATGAGAAATAATTTATGTAAAAACCGCTCAGGAGATATTAGATCTGAGCGGTTTTTTGATTGGATTTAATGCCTATAATACTCACACGCATTACAGTTTTATTTATTTAAAGCGAAAAAATTTATTAAATTTGCAATAATTATTGAAATTATCCGAAAAAGGGTCTATATTGGAAAGAAAATATTTAGGGGGCAGAAGGTTAGTTAATTTTTTCCATAGAATAAGAGATTATGAATCTAGGGTAAAACGGGAGGTACATACTATGACTGGCTCACAGATGAGAAGTGATATGATCAAAAAAGGGACAGACCGGGCGCCGCATCGAAGCCTGCTTCGTGCTGCAGGTGTTAAGGAAGAAGATTTCGGAAAACCATTTATTGCTGTGTGCAATTCCTATATTGATATCGTTCCTGGGCATGTGCATTTGCAGGAATTCGGTAAAATTGTAAAAGAAGCAATCCGTGAAGCAGGCGGAGTTCCATTTGAATTTAATACCATTGGTGTGGATGATGGCATTGCAATGGGCCATATCGGCATGCGCTATTCTCTGCCAAGCCGTGAGATCATTGCAGACTCACTTGAAACAGTTGTTTCTGCCCATTGGTTTGATGGAATGGTCTGTATCCCGAACTGCGATAAAATCACACCTGGAATGATGATGGGAGCATTGAGGGTCAATATTCCAACCCTTTTTGTCAGCGGAGGTCCAATGAAAGCAGGCGTTGATTCAAGCGGTAAGCCATTATCCTTAAGTTCGGTGTTTGAGGGGGTAGGTGCCTTCGAATCGGGCCAAATAAATGAACAAAAGCTCTTGGAAATTGAGCAGGTAGCATGTCCGACCTGCGGTTCCTGTTCCGGGATGTTCACTGCAAATTCCATGAACTGCCTGGCAGAAGGGCTGGGACTTGCACTTCCTGGCAATGGCACGATTCTGGCCGTATCAGAAGAAAGAAAGGAATTCGTTAAACGTTCAGCCAAGCAGCTGATGGAATTAATTGAAAAAGACATCAAACCGCGTGATATTGTAACCATTGACGCCATTGACAATGCATTTGCCCTGGATATGGCAATGGGCGGGTCAACTAATACAGTTCTTCACACATTGGCGCTTGCTCACGAAGCAGAAATTGACTATCCGATTGAACGTATCAATGAGATCGCCAATCGGGTACCGCATTTAGCCAAAATCGCTCCAGCGTCAGATTATCATATTGAAGATGTTCATAATGCTGGCGGAGTCAGTGCAATCATCAATGAATTGCTTAAAAAGCCGGACGCGCTGAATGGAGAGTGTCTGACAGTTACCGGAAAGCCGCTAAGAGAAAATGTAGCTGGCAGTGAGATTCTGGATAAAAAG
The DNA here is from genome assembly GCF_059758675.1 of Cytobacillus sp. GQ23. Classification (NCBI taxonomy): domain Bacteria; kingdom Bacillati; phylum Bacillota; class Bacilli; order Caryophanales; family Bacillaceae; genus Cytobacillus; species Cytobacillus sp. GQ23. Next base: position 26,739 of record NZ_JCAXER010000032.1, on the reverse strand, counting down.
GTAATCCGAACTTTGGAGAATCCGCATTCTGAGCGCGGCGGCCTTGCAGTTTTGTTTGGAAATCTTGCTCCTGAAGGGTCAATTATAAAAGTGGGGGCAGTAGATGAGTCAGTAGGCGGATACCATCGAGGACCAGCTATCTGCTTTGATTCGCAGGAAGATGCACTGTCCGGAATCATTACTGGGAAAGTGAAGGAAGGGCATGTTGTTGTTATTCGTTATGAGGGTCCTAAAGGAGGCCCTGGAATGCCGGAGATGCTTGCACCGACTTCACAGATTGTCGGCCGTGGCCTGGGTGCAAAAGTTGGGCTTATTACAGATGGACGTTTCTCGGGTGCTTCCCGCGGCATAAGCATTGGGCACATCTCACCGGAGGCTGCTGAAGGCGGACCCATTGCATTTGTGGAAAATGGAGACATCATTGAATTGGATTTAAATAATCGTACCATCAATCTGGAAATTTCAGATGAAGAATTCGAAAAGCGCAAAGCTAATTGGAAAGGCTTCGAGCCAAAGGTCAAAAAAGGGTATCTTGCCCGTTATTCAAAGCTAGTCACAAATGCCAGCACAGGCGGCGTTATGAAAATTTAATTATATTAAGAAAGCCGGTCCTTTTTGGGCCGGCTTTCTTGTTGAAAATGTTGTATTAGCAGTATCAAATAATATCCGGCATAGAAAAATTGCATAAAGATCGTGTGATATAGTATGCTTACTTTACAAAGTGCATGTTAAGGAGGAGTCTATTATTATGTCAATGGCATATGAAGAATATATGAAACAAATGGTTAAACCGATGCGTGAGGAGCTTGTCCAGGCAGGCTTTAAAGAGCTAACGGAATCAGAAGATGTAGAGCAATTCATGGAAAATCTTGAAGGAACAGCTCTTGTTGTCGTGAATTCCGTTTGCGGCTGTGCAGCTGGTCTTGCCCGCCCCGCAGCAACACAGGCAGTTTTAAGAAGTGAAAAGAAGCCTGAGCATCTAGTGACGGTTTTTGCAGGACAGGACAAAGAAGCAACAGCCAAAATGCGCGAGTACTTTGAAGGATATGAGCCATCATCGCCTTCTATGGCTCTTTTAAAAGGGAAGGAAGTTGTACACTTCATCCACCGTTATGATATTGAAGATCATTCCATGGAAGCAATCATGGAGAATCTTCTTGCGGCTTTTGAGGCGAACTGCTGAGAATAAAACAAAGGGGGTGTCTTATGGCACCCTTTTTTTATAGAGAGTTTAGGAAAATCAGGTGAACATATATGATAATTACTACTTCCGGACGCACCAATGAAGCTATGAAGGAAAAAGCAAGAAACATTGCAGAACTCTTGGGATCTGAATACATCGACAGGAATAAAAGGTCAGTAAAAGACATTCAGAAACAGGTGCCTGAAGATTGCATGGTAGTTGGAAAAGAGCGCCTGGAACTTTATCCGATCGGCGAAACCCAGCCTTTCTTCTTTCATCCCAGTTCAGCAATGTTCAGAGTTAAGCGCCTCCTAAAAGGAGGGAGTGATCCTTTCCTTGAAGCTGCCTGCATTAAAGAAGGCAGCAGTATTCTTGATTGTACCCTGGGGCTCGCCTCTGACAGCATTACAGCCAGTTATGCTGCGGGGAGTAAAGGTAAAGTTACAGGACTTGAAGGAAATAAACACCTTTCTTTCCTTGTGGAGAACGGGCTCAGGCAGTGGAACTCCGGACTTGAGATTATGAATCAGGCTATGGGAAGAATAAATGTTGAAGCAACAATGGCCCTGCCTTATTTAAAAAAACTGCCGCCGGAGAGTTATGATGTTGTCTATTTTGATCCAATGTTTGAAGAAGAAATTCTTGAGTCAGAGGGAATTAAAGCTTTAAGGAACTTTGCAGTTTACGAGGATCTGACAGAGGAAGTTATTTTTCATGCAAAAAGAGCAGCGAGGCAAAGGGTGGTCCTGAAAGATCACTTTAGAAGTTCGAGGTTTGCTCAATATGGCTTCAAAGTAATTGAAAGAAAGTCATCGAAATTTCATTTTGGCATAATTGAAAAATAAGAAAAGGTGCCAGTTAATACCAGGCACCTTCTTATTTAATCTGCAATAGCCAGATAAACAAAATAAGCCATCAGCAAAAGACTGGCAATGACAAAAAATACCGACCAATCCATGATAAATTCCCCCTTATTCATTCTTCCGGACTTGAAGAACATGGTTTGTTTTATTATTCCCCGCTTTGCTGCAAATTAATCCGCAATTAATGTATTACTACATTTCTATTGTTCTTCTTGCCAAATCATGAAATCAATTTAAATTTAGTTCAAAAAGAAGTATAATAGAAAAATAGAGTCGAGATACATAGCGAGGAAGGATACAATGGAATTTCCTATTTCAAAAAGAATGGCTTCTTTCACAGAGAGCGTGTTTACCGAATTGGCCCAGCTTAAAAATTCAAAACTTTCAGACGGTCTTTCGGTAATTGATTTGAGTATTGGCAGTCCTGATTTGCCCCCTCCTGCTTTTGTTATGGAGGAATTGTCAAGAGGAACCCGTGAACCACAGCTATACGGGTACTCTTTAGCAGGTACAAATGAATTTAATACCGCAGTCAGCGGCTATTATAAACGAAATTTTGAAGTGGATCTCGATCCTGTTTCAGAGGCGCAGCTTTTAATGGGATCTCAGGATGGGCTGGTTCATTTGCCGATGGTTCTATGTGATCCGGGTGATTATATCCTTGTTCCTGATCCCGGATACACTGCATATTCAGCAGGTGCAGCAATGGCAGGTGCGCAAATGTACGGAATGCCTTTAAAAAAGGAGAACAGCTTCCTCCCGGATTTTAATGAGATCCCTGAAGAAATCCTTGCAAACACGAAATTAATGATTTTGAATTTCCCTGGCAACCCTGTTCCGGCAATGGCGACAGAGGAACTTTTTCTTCAAGCGGTCCGGCTTGCAAAGAAATACCGTTTTGCTGTATTGCATGATTTTGCATATTCAGAACTTTATTATGAAAAGAAGCCTTTAAGTTTTTTGGCTGTTGAAGGTGCTGCTGATGTAGGGATTGAAATGAATTCACTTTCAAAAAGCTTTAATATGGCTGGCTGCAGGGTGGCATATGCCGCAGGTAATCAGCAGCTTATTGCGCTGCTGGCCAACTTCAAATCCAATTTGGATTATGGGGTATTTCTGCCGGTACAGGCAGCTGCGGTGAAAGCATTGAATGATCAGTCCGGTTTTTTGCAGGAATTGAGAGAGACATATAGAAAAAGAAGAGATGTATTAATAAAAGATCTTGAAACTATCGGCTGGGATATCAGCAGACCTGAGGGGTCAATGTTCTTGTGGGCCGAGGTCCCTTCCGGGTACAGCTGCTCCAAGGATTTTGCTATTGACTTAATGAACCGGGCCGGTGTAGTCGTAACTCCTGGAAGTGCATTTGGACCAGGGGGTGAGGGATACGTTCGAATTGCTCTTGTACAGCCCGAAGACGTTTTAAGGCAAGCTGCCCTTAATATTGAAGGCAGCGGCATATTTAAAAAAATCCTTGCTTAGGAGAAAGGAAGGTGAAAAAGATGCCGAATTGGCTGAGAAAATCCTTTGTTGTACTTGTTACCATTTTAACGTTTGGCTTCGTCACTCCTTCTCAGGCATTTCTTTATGAAAATACGAATCAGTTAAAAGCCTCCAGAGCTTCAGATGTGGAAAACTCAGAAAAGGGCACAGAACTTGCTGAAGAGGAAGATAGCAGTTTTGATAAAAATGACTTTATCAGGCAAATGCTTGCCGAAGCTGAGACACAATCGTATGAGAAATTTGGAGCAAAGATAGGCCCTGTTATTGAAGATGAGTTTAACCAGGTCATCCTTCCTGAAATTGAGAAAGCCATCCAGGAGGTGGCAGTGCAATTCCCGGAAGAGAGCCTTGCAGAACTAAAGGTTACTGAGACTCCGGGAGGCGGGTTATCGGAAAAAATCTTCCACATAACTAACAGCAGGACAAACGAAGATGTCATTCGCTTCCATGTGAGAAGGGACCATCCTCCTCAGCAGGGATACTGGTTTAATTTTCATTATCACACACACCATGACAGTTTTCAGGCTCATCATGAGTTAGGGTCGATTTATTGGAATAAAAACACCCCGCCAAAATGGATGAGTTAAAAGATTGAAATAAACTTGCGAATATGAAAAAATATTTTTGTGGTTTACGAATCTTTTTATGATTTATACCGTAAATACATGTATTCTACATAATGGAGGTTAGAGTTGAAATGGCAGTAAGCTTATCAAAAGGACAAAAAGTTGACTTAACAAAAACAAATCCTGGAATGAGTAAGGTAGTGGTGGGGCTTGGATGGGATACAAACAAATATGATGGCGGAAATGACTTTGATTTGGATTCTTCCGTATTCTTGCTTGGAGATACTGGAAAAGTAACTTCTGAAAGCGACTTTGTTTTCTACAACAATACAACAGGTGCCAATGGGGCTGTTGTACATACTGGAGATAACCGTACAGGTGAAGGGGATGGCGATGATGAGCAGGTGAAAATTGATCTGTCGAGTGTGCCTGCTAATATTCAGCGCATTACATTTACAATCACCATCCATGACGGGGAAGCCCGCAACCAGAACTTTGGACAGGTTTCAAATGCTTATGCAAGAATTCTGAATGAAGACACTGGCGAAGAATTGATCCGTTATGACCTTGGGGAGGACTTCTCGATTGAAACTGCACTTGTAGTTGGAGAATTATACAGACATAACGGAGAATGGAAATTCAGTGCAATTGGAAGCGGATATCAGGGCGGATTGGCTGCACTGGCAAAAGATTTTGGTTTACAGGTTGGATAAATAAGAGGTATATTTGCATAATAAGGCTCGGCAATGCCGGGTCTTTTATATGAAAAAGCATTCATCATCAGCGGGGGGAATTATATAGTATGGAAATAATAGAATCTATTTTACATACATATTCTCAGTTTTTTAACTGGGAAATGTGGGTGGAAGCTTTATCAAAGCCAGAAAGCTGGGCACTGATAGGTACACTTGTCATTCTGGAAGGCTTATTATCTGCTGATAATGCGCTTGTTCTAGCTGTAATGGTAAAACATCTGCCTCTAAAACAGCGTAAGAAAGCTCTATTTTACGGTCTTTTAGGTGCTTATTTCTTCAGATTTATTGCAATCGGCATCGGTGTATTTTTAATTGAATTCTGGTACATCAAGGTCTTAGGTGCTGCCTATCTGGCTTGGCTTGCTATCAAGTATTTTATAGACAAGCGGAATGCCGAGCAAGCCGGTGATGAAGAGGCAATAGAAGGGATTAACCAGCGGGGGTTATTAATCCGCCTTTTCGGTACTTTCTGGGGAACTGTCATTGCAGTTGAATTGATGGATATTGCATTTTCAATCGACAGTATTTTGGCTGCACTCGGAGTCAGCCAGGAAATCTGGGTGCTGTTAATAGGCGGTATGCTTGGTATTATCATGATGCGTGGTGTTGCAGGAGTATTTTTGAAGCTGATTGACAGGGTTCCGGAACTGGAAACAAGCTCATATATTCTGATCCTCCTTATTGCAGCTAAAATGCTTGCGAGTGCTGCTGGTATTCACATTGACCATATTTACTTCTTTATCGTATTGGTTATCGTGTTTGCTATTACTTTCATTGTCCATGCGAGGAACGCAAAGAAAGAAGCTGCCGATCAGGGATCAAACTAAATAGGTAATTGCATAGATTTAGAAGGGAACAGACACTTGTCCGCTCCCTTTTATTTTTATCTTTTTTTGGGTGAAAAAGGAAGAAAGTAGTAATTTAATGAAGGAATGGAGCTGCGAAAATGAGACTATTTTCCGATCTTCCGGATGAAAAAATAAATAAAATGTTCTATAAAAAGCCTGGCTTTTTTAACAAGAGATCCGACAGGGAGCTTTTAGCATATGCACTTGGAGCAACATTATATATGCCGGCAACAAGGCCAAATATACACCAGGATCTGCTGTCTAAAAAGCATTCAGGACTTTCATCGATGGTCATATGCCTTGAAGATGCAATTGGTGATGATGAAGTGGAAATGGCAGAAGATCTGCTTTGTCGGGAATTGGAAAATTTGAGCTTTGACCTTGCGAAGGGCCTTTGTGAAGAGGAAGATCTCCCTCTGATCTTCGTGCGAATCAGAAGCTATGATCAGCTTATGAGACTTAGGAGCAGAATTCCAAATGGGATGCATCTTCTGACTGGTTTTGTCCTGCCTAAGTTTTCACCTGCTGAAGGAAGCAAAATTTTAGCGGCAATTAAAGACCTCAATTCTCTTGGTTATTGTTTATATGCCATGCCGATTCTTGAGACAGTAGAAATTATTCATAAAGAAACAAGGCTTGAAGAGTTAATCCACATAAAAAAAGTACTGGATCAAAATTTTGAGCTGATTTTAAATGTGAGAATTGGGGCAACGGATTTTAGCGGACTCTACGGGATACGAAGAAATTCTGATACGACCGTTTACGATATTGCTGTGATTAGAGATTGTATATCAGATATTATTAATATTTTCCTTCGTGCTGACAGGCCTTATGTCATCTCAGGTCCGGTCTGGGAATATTTTTCTTCAAAAGAGCGCCTTCTTAAGCCACAGATCAGACAAACGCCATTCAGGGAGCGTCTGGGACAGGATGGCCTGAGAATGAGAACGGAATTAATCGACCGGCATATGGATGGTTTCATTAGAGAAATCGCCATGGATATTTCAAATGGTTTAACTGGGAAAACCATCATCCATCCAACCCATATCAGGCCTGTACAGGCATTGAATACTGTTACGCTTGAAGAGTATCTGGATGCACAGAGCATCGCGGGTCAGGCCGGAGGGAAAAAAGGGGTTATGAAAAGCGATTACCAGAACAAAATGAATGAAATTAAACCCCATTTATATTGGGCTAAAAAAATATTATTAAAATCAGAAGTATACGGGGTGCTGCAGGATGAGATCACATACATTGACCTACTCAAAAACGAAACATTCCATTCAGATACTCAACTCATTAACTGTTGATATTTATATAACCGAGAATCCTTATAATCTGCTCCCTGAGGATTTATTTGTCATGGCTGCAAGAATAAATAAGAAAAGATCTTTCTTATTTGTCAGCAAGGTACTCGGGAAACACATACCTATTGACCCGAAGATAGGACTTCTGACAGGAGAACTGCTTGCCAGCCGTTATATGGAGAAGGTTAAGAAGGTGGAGACCGGAACGGCCGCAGATCTTTTATCCGCATATAAAACCGGCTCAGGCATAATGAGCAGCAGTCCTTTTATTACAGAAGATGATAACCCGGTAATTATCGGATTCGCAGAAACTGCGACTGCTTTGGGACATGCTTTCTTTCAATCTTTTAAACGTGCAGATTATTTTCATACTACAAGAGAACAGCTGGCAAATCAGAATTCAGTCATAACATTTGAAGAAGAACATTCTCATGCTACATCACACAGATGCTATGCTGATGCAGATCTTTTGAATAATAAGAGAGAGATCATTCTTGTTGATGATGAAATGACTACAGGAAAAACAGCCATTAATATCATCCGCTCCATTCATGAACGCTTTCCCAGAAGAGTATATACTGTCGTCTCCATTCTCGACTGGCGTTCCGAAAGAAATCAGCTGCAGTTTGATGATTTGGAAAAAGAACTGGACATTATTATTAACAATGTGTCTCTTCTAAAAGGGGAGATCGATGTTAAGGGGTCTCCAGAAGTGCATATAGGCCAGTCAGAGGACGAACCGAGAGGACATACTGGACAGATTTCCAATATTCATATAAACAAAGAATTCCCCGAACTATTAAGCAGGGTCAATGAACCATCGGTTACTTTAAATGGTGAAATCAGAAATGCTCCTTATTTAAAAGATTCTGGCCGTTTCGGACTGGATGCAAAAAGCCAGGCTGAACTGGAAGTGTCATTAGCCGAGATCGGCCAATCCCTATCCCAAAGACGGGATGGAAGGAAAACGCTATGTCTTGGAACCGGGGAATTCATGTATATCCCGATGAAGCTAGCCTCATTAATGGGTGAAGGAATAAAATTTCACTCAACAACACGCAGTCCTATTTTTGTAAGAAATGATGAAGACTATGGAGCGCAATACGGGATATCCTTTCAAAATCCTGAAGACCTTGAAATGGCACAATTTGTTTATAACATTCCAGAGGATTATTATGAAGAAGCATTCCTGTTTTTTGAAAGAGAACCGGAGAAAGATTCGCTAATGCCTTTTATTAATCAATTAAGTAAATATATACAAAACATTAAAGTTGTCTGCTTTAACGGGGGTGGAAGAAATGAATAGAATTGCTGATAAATTTGGTTCATATAGTAAAGATGATGTTGTATTTTTACTGAAGGATTTAAGCGGATATTCACTTGAAGGCTCGGTTGAGCAAAGAGAAAAAAACATTCAGTCTGGCCAGCATTACAGTGAAACACTTCCTATTGAGTACCAGCCGCCTGAACAATATCTTACCCTGTTTTGGCAAACACTTGATGGTTACAAACGGAAAACCGCTTTGTCTGCAGGAGCGGTCTCTGAGCAGATTTGGAAGCAAAAAGGCAGGAATACTGTGCTGGTTTCCCTCGCAAGGGCAGGGACACCTGTAGGAATCCTGATTAAGAGGTATCTTTTTGAAGTATATGGTGTAAATTTGCCGCACTACAGCATTTCTATTATCAGGGATCGGGGGATTGACGAAAATGCGATAAAACATATTTTAAAGTCACATCCCGGCTGCGAAATTCAGTTTGTGGATGGATGGACAGGAAAAGGGGCTATTTCCATTGAATTAACAAAGGCTTGCAGAAAATTCCATGAAGCTTATGGTGTTCCCCTCGATGATACGCTGGCCGTTCTCGCTGATCCTGGTTATTGCACCACTTTATATGGAACGAGGGAAGATTTTCTAATTCCAAGTGCCTGCCTCAATTCAACTGTTTCAGGATTGGTCAGCAGAACAGTATTAAATAAATCCCTAATTGGACCGGAAGATTTCCATGGAGCCAAATATTACAGTGAGCTGGAGGAAGCAGATGTTTCAAACCTATATCTCTCAGCTATAGCAGAAGAGTTCCCGGCAATTAAGCAGGAAGCTTTCGATCTTGCGAAAAGGATCATGGAAAACCCAGGGAAAGCAAGTTTTAAAGGGATGGAAGAGATTCAGAGAATAAAGGAAGAATTTAATATTGAAAATATTAACTTTGTAAAACCGGGAGTTGGTGAAACTACCAGAGTTCTTCTGAGAAGGCTTCCGTGGAAAATTCTGATGAGAGATCCGGAAAGTCCATATGTTGGCCATATTGTCATGCTGGCCAGGGAGAGGAATGTCGAGATTATTCACTATCCGGATATGAGTTATACCTGCTGCGGATTAATTAAAAAGGCAGGAGAAAACTCATGAGGATGTTTGCATCAGATTTAGACAGGACACTCATTTACTCAAATAAAGCACTTGCTGATTTTAGGGAGTCAGGAGAAGGTCTAATAAGTGCAGAGCGTAAAGATGGCAGGGAAATTGCCTTTATGACAGACGAAGCTCGGCAATTACTGAAAGCGGTATCTGCTCAAATGCTCTTTGTGCCTGTTACAACGAGAACGTATGAACAATATAAGCGTATTTTTATTTTTCAGGATGACGTTAACATTCCGTACACTGTTACATCCAATGGCGCAAATATCCATTATCATGGAAAAGCTCTCAAAGAATGGTCGGATAGAGTTCGAAAGCGGCTGAAGGCAGAGTGTGCTTTGCTTGAGGAAATGATGGACAAATCAAAAAGCCTGGAACTGAATGGGAAAATAAAAATGGCGGAAAATCTTTTCTTTTATTATATTCTTGAAGAGAAACTGACAGATGCAGCCAAAAAAACAATTGCTGATCTGGCGGAATCCTTTGGATGGAGAATATCTCATCAGGGCAGAAAGCTGTATTTTATGCCAAATCCCATCTGTAAGGGAGAGGCTGTGAAGTTTATACAGGAACGGGAAGGTGTAAGTATGGTATATGGAGCAGGAGACTCCATGCTTGACCATGACTTTTTAAAGTATTGCGATTATGCATACGTCCCAGCCCATGGTGAACTGGCTGCTGAGAAGCCCATCTCATCTCCTTACTTGATTTCTGCAAATATAGGGACCGCGGCAGGGGAAGAAATTTTAAATAATATTTTAAAAAGTATCATAGAAAGAGTTTAGTCCGGCTGGTCCCTCAGCCATTTTTTTAAAACGATAAATAAACAGACGCAAAAGGTATAGCTCCCTGAAAAGATTAAACTGCTGATGGAAATAGACTGGTTATGGGCAAAAGAGAAGACGGCAAGAATTATTGACAAGAAAAAGATGTCTATAAAAACAAAGGAACTTGAACATAAAGTATCCCTGATTATATCGAGATCATGCTCAATCCCACGATATCTTACTCTTCGAAAAAGCAGCCTCATACTGTTTCACCTTCCTCTTACAGAGTACTCCACTTTATGCGGGGACAGGGATAAAGGTGAAAAAGTCCTTTAGAGGCGGATCAGCTATGAAAAAAATAATGCTGAAATGAAACTTTCTTCCTGTTAATTCGTAAAGAAAGTAAACCATTTTAGAAATAGGTTCTAATCCTATGATATGATAGTAATAAGTTTACATAATAGCCCCGTGCCATTATCCGGGATCTGAAGCGCAATTTTTGAATGAAATGATAAGAATGCATCTTTCGCTCATAGAGGGAAGGGATAATAATTGAACTTGTCGTACAGTCAAATTAAAACTCACATTTTAGAGGTTACATATGAGAACTGGAGCTCTCAGTTAAAAAAGCTTAATTATGAACGTGAAAGTTACAGAGAGGAACAGCAAACGCTGCATGTTGGCCAAATTGTTGCCAGGTTTCTTGGAGTTCCTCCCGATGAAGATGAATATTATAATCGTCTTTTTGATCTAATTCACACTGAGAATTCCGGGCTTCTCCTCCTCAGTGAAGAACATCTGGATAAAACCATTAATAACCAGCAGTTCCAGGCGATACAAAAAGTCCTGAATATTAACCGGGAACAGAATTTATCCATAAACCGATTTGCTGCTTTTCTGGATGGCGAACAGCTGCTGCTTAAATCTTCCTCTCCTTCTATGCACAGGAAAATAAGGGAAGCGATGATCAGTATGCTGAACCTTTTTTCTGAAAAGGAAGCAGGCGGTTTAAAAAACCAGGATATAAGAAGAGTGCTTGTAGATGTGATTAAGTGGTCTGCTAATCATTTAGACACAGAACTTAAAGATATTGACCCGAAATTGGGTATGCCGAAAGTTCTGTGGTACGGTAATGGGAAAAAGAGCCATTATTATTTTTTGAATTACTTATATCAAATGGGATGCGATATTCTTTATTTTTCCCCTTCAGGTGAAGACCTTTTTGCAGAGATGGGCCCGGAAGTTCAGGATTCTTTTGTACATCATTATCCTGAAAAGAAAAAGCCGGAACCCTTCCCGCAGGAAAAAAGGAGAAGGAGTGCTACAGTTGCCTATAGAGCATCCAGGGAAATAGAGACCATTCTTAACCATGAGGGTTCAGGCCTTTATAAACCATGGCAGCTCAGGGAGTATATTCCTTCCTCTGTGACCTTAAAAACCACTTATGATGAACTTTTTATTTTAATAAAAGAGAAAGCCATGATCCGCCCAAACTTCGAGGTGAAAGATGGCAGGGTCATGATACCATCCATTTTTTCAAAGATTCAGGGAGTAAGCAGGAACCGCAAGGAATACTGGGATCGCATTCAAACGATCAGCCAATATGAAGAAAGTCTGCTGATAAGAAGATTTCCCTTTACAAACAGTGTCAATAATGATTTTCGGTTCCATTACCGCAATGCACTGGATAGAGAAGGGAAGCTTGACCCTGAAAAAATCATTTCAGGGCATTATTGGAGGTATCAGCAGCTTCCTGGCGGCCTTCAAAATGGGATCGCAAAGGCCATTAGGAATATGTGTGCACGTCCGCGCTTAAAGCCGCTGCCGGGAGAATCAGAAGAAGAATTGAAAATTTATCTCTTCAGCCAAAGCCTGCAAATCCCTCCAAGTATCCTGAAATTGATGCAGCAATTCGATTATTCTCAGGAAGTCCCTAAGATCATTCTGTACAACAACGAGCTGAACGGGACGATGGTAAGAACAGATGCTGCACTCCTATTGCTGCTTAATCAGTTTGGCATAGACATTGTATTGTATAACCCGCCGGGCCATAATGACATTGAAAACTTTATTGAGGAAGATTTATATGATGTTCATTGGCTCGAAGATGTTGTTTTTGAACAGGAATTTAAGGAACCATCCTTTCTAAAAAAGGTTCTATTTCAAGGATTATTAAAAAATTTAAAGGGTGATTGAAAATGAATCCGACCAAATCAACAGATATAAATTTAACTGCCCAGCTGCAGGATGATAAATTATCTGAAAATAAGGTATCAGAAATTAAGCTTGCTTTAAGGCAGGAGCCTGAGGTGCAAAACCTGGCCAGGTCCATTGATGAGAAGGACCAAATTCAAATACTTGAATTCGGCAAAGAGCCTGCTGTACAGATTTCCCGTTTCTCTGACCAGATATTGAATAACATGAGAACTACGAAGGTTGAAGATTCAGGTGAACTTTTAAAGCAGCTCGGCAGAATTATGGACAAATTTGACAAGAAGGATTTTGAGCAGGGGCCAAAAGGCATTTTTGGCAAGCTTTTCAAGCGCGGAGAAAAAATGATTGAAAAGCTTTTCGGAAAATATCAGACAATGGGTGCGGAAATTGATAAAGTGTATGTTGAAATCTCCAAATACCAAAGTGAAATGGTCGATTCCACAACCATGCTTGAACAAATGTATGAGCAAAACTACCAGTACTATCTGACACTCGAAAAATATGCTGTTGCAGGACAAATGAAAGCCGATGATTTAAAAGCCAATCAGCTTCCCCAGCTGGAAGCGCGGGCAGCTCAGGGGGATCAAATGGCTTCAATGCAGCTTGATACATTAAGAAATGCCATCGATTTACTGGAGCAAAGAGTGTATGATCTTGAAATGGCTAAAATGGTTGCTCTTCAGACAGCACCGCAAATCCGGCTGCTTCAGAGAGGTAATACTAAGCTGATCGGCAAGATCAATTCTGCATTTGTAACCACAATCCCAATCTTTAAAAACGGGCTGATTCAGGCAGTGGCAGCCAAAAGACAAAAGCTTGTTGCTGATTCTATGAGTGAGCTGGACAGACGGACAAATGAAATGCTGGTGCGCAATGCACAGAATATTTCAAACCAAAGTGCCGACATTGCAAGATTGGCAGGCGGTCCAAGCATTAAGATTGAAACGATTGAAGAATCCTGGAATATCATCATGAAAGGTATGCAGGAGACAAAATCAATAGAAGAAGAAAACAAGCGTCTGCGTGAAGAAGGAACCAGGAGACTGGAACATCTGCAGGACAATTTTAAAAAAATGAAGCAGCAGGGTTAGGCAGCTGATCATTTTTAAATAAAATATTTATAATAATGAGGTGGAATTGATATGGCAATAAATCTTCAAAAAGGCCAGCGTGTCGACTTAACTAAAGGAAATCCGGGATTATCAAAAATTATGGTAGGATTAGGCTGGGATCCAGTACAAAAAAGCGGGGGCGGCGGTCTCCTTGGATCTTTATTCGGCGGGGGCGGCGGAGCAAATATCGACTGTGATGCTTCTGTTATCATGCTTGGTGAAAATGGGAAACTTAAGAGCAATAAAGATGTCATTTATTTCGGCAACTTAAAAAGCAGTGATGGAAGTGTCCAGCATACTGGGGACAATCTGACAGGTGCGGGAGATGGAGACGACGAGCAGGTGCTGATTGATTTAAGCAGAGTGCCTGCACACATTCACAAAATGGTATTTGTTGTAAACATTTATGACAGCGTTAAAAGAAAACAGCATTTCGGTATGATCCAAAATGCATTCATCAGAGTGGTAAACTCCGGCAACAATCAGGAACTGATTCATTACAATCTGACAGACAACTACAGCGGCAGTACCAGCTTAATAGTTGGAGAGATTTATCGACATGGAAGCGATTGGAAGTTCGCTGCAATAGGCACTGGAACAGCTTCACCAGGCCTGTCAGACGTTGTACGTTCATATTCTTAATAAAGATTAAGCTTGGCAGGGACCCGAACCAACTCGGGTCCTTTTTGAATTTTCATTTAATTTTCCCATCATTTGTTTCCTTCTAAACCTCCCTTCATATGTTATAATTTTAATAGATTATCAGAACGGTTAAAGATTTTTTCTCCATTCAGGCAGTTCCGCAGCTTATAAACTTCAAATAGCTCTATTGCCCGCAAATTATACAACATAGATTAGCAGAAGGGGCTTTTAACATGCGCAAAATGGCACTTACATTAACAATAATGATCGTTTCCCTTGCGCTGCTTGGGAATTCTCAGGCTGCCATGGGCGGCATGAAATTAAAGGATTACCCTCACTCCTCCCAGCTTAAAGAGTTTCTCAGTTTGAAATCTCCGCGCCAGCTTGGTGAGATCTTCATTGTGCCTCTTGAACCTTTTGATGAGAAAGAGGCTGCAGAAATGATTTCCAGGGTGGATCATCTGCCCGCATCCCTGCTCTCCAAAATTGAGGATGAAGATATCAGGGTGAAATTATTCGTCGGAAAACTTACGGATAATCCTACAGCCCAGCATCTCGAAGGGGTAATCCCCCGCGGCTATACGGGGAATACCACCTGGGATGATGTCCCTGGGATTGGCGGGTCAAAAACAGTCCTTGTGAAAATAGGCTTCAGTGAGAGAGGAAAAGGTCATGGATCCGTTAATCTGGAGCTTCATGAACTTGCCCATTCTGTGGATCGTTATGTTTACAATGGCATTCGATTTAATCAGAAGTTTCTTTCTGTATGGAAAGCTGAAAAAGCAAAATTGTTCCCGGGCCAGAATTATCTTCTTTCCTTCCCTGAAGAATATTTCGCTGAGGCTTTTGCCATGTACTTTGCAGAAGGGGAATCAAGGGAGTTATTAAGAGAAAATGCTCCGAAAACCTATGATTTTATAAAAGATTTAAACTGATTTTACCTGTGAAATGAACGGAAATTGTGTACAATAGCAATGAGTATTTAAAAAAGGTTGGGTTGAAATGAAACAATATTTGGATCTTTGCAGGCATGTTCTGGAAAATGGCACTAAAAAAGAGGACCGTACAGGCACAGGTACAATAAGTACGTTCGGGTATCAGATGCGCTTTAACTTGCAGGAGGGCTTCCCGCTTGTTACTACTAAGAAATTGCATCTGAAATCTATTATCCATGAGCTCTTATGGTTTTTAAATGGAGATACCAATGTAAAATACCTTCAGGAAAATGGTGTTCGGATATGGAATGAGTGGGCAGACGAAGAAGGGAATCTCGGGCCTGTTTATGGACATCAGTGGAGATCCTGGACTGGTGCTGATGGAAACACAGTTGATCAGATTTCCAGCTTGATTGAACAAATAAAGACAAATCCTGATTCCCGCCGTCTGATTGTAAATGCGTGGAATGTCGGGGAAATTGAAAAGATGGCTTTACCGCCTTGCCACTGCATGTTCCAGTTTTACGCTGCAGATGGAAAGTTATCCTGCCAGCTCTATCAGAGATCTGCAGATGTCTTTCTCGGCGTGCCGTTTAATATTGCTTCCTATGCTTTATTGACTATGATGGTTGCGAAGGTATGCGATCTGGAGCCTGGTGAATTTGTCCATACTTTCGGTGATGTTCATATTTACCAGAATCATCTTGAACAGGTAAACCTTCAGCTGAGCCGTGAGCCCCGAAAGCTTCCAAAAATGAAGATTAATCCTGAGGTGAAAGATATTTTCAGCTTTAAGTTTGATGATTTCCAGCTTGAAGACTATGATCCGCACCCTCATATTAAAGGAGTTGTGAGTGTATGATTTCTTTAATGTGGGCAATGGATGAGAATCGTGTGATCGGCAGGGACAATAAACTTCCCTGGCATTTGCCGGAGGATTTAAAATTTTTCAAGAGAACTACAATGGGGCATCCGATCGCCATGGGACGCAAAACTTGGGATTCAATCGGGAGACCTCTGCCCGGAAGAGAAAATATTGTTATAACCCGGAATACGTCCTTCTCCTGCGAAGGATGCACTGTAGTTAATACAATTGAAGAACTGTTGAAGTACAGCGGTGAGAAGGAAGATGAAATTTTTGTCATTGGCGGTGCAGAGATTTTTAAAGCCATTCTTCCTGCAGCTGATCGTCTATATCTGACTATGATTTATGACCAGTTTCAAGGGGATACCTACTTTCCTGAATTGGATATGTCAGAATGGGAACTCCTTTCAAGGGAGAAGGGTACAAGGGATGAGAAAAATCCGTATGATTTTGAATTCCTTATCTATAAAAGAAAATAACCTTTAAAGCAGTCCGCACTTGCGGGCTGCTTTTTTGACCAATTAAACTGCTGACATATAGTAAGAGGGAAATGATTATTATATTATATAATGTAAACCATCCCAACACCCGGAGGTATGTATGCTTCGATTAATAACCTTTTTTCTTTATACGGGAGGATATTTACTTTATAGCCTTCCTGCACTATCACGGATGAGAAACCTGAATTCAACATACCCTGTTGAGGAACGCGACCGAATCATCCATAATGTGCCACAAAAGTGGTCTAGGACAGTATTGAAAATATCAGGCTCCCAAGTGAAAATTACAGGGCAGGAGTTCATTCCGGAAGGGCCGGTCGTCATTGTTTGCAACCATGAAGGGGATTTTGATATTCCAGCCCTTCTGGCAACTATTAATAAACCTTTTGGTTTTATATCGAAAGTTGAAGTGAGGAAAGCACCCATCATTTCTTCATGGATGAAAGTCATGAACTGTGTCTTTATTGATCGCAGCAATCGCACCAGTGCCATCAATTCTTTAAAGAATGCTACGATGCTTTTAAAAAAGGGGCATACACTCCTGATTTTTCCGGAAGGAACGAGAAGCAGGGGAGGACAGGTAGCGCCTTTTAAATTAGGCGGATTCAGGCTTGCACAGGATGCAGGTGTTCCAATTGTGCCAATATCCATTAAAGGGACAGCAGATGCCTTTGAAAAGAATGGCAGAGTAATAAAGCCGGCTAAAATAGAAATCAGAGTGTGCAGGCCTGTGAATGCCAAGCTCGTTAAAGAGATGGATGCAAGGTTCCTCGCACAGGAAGTAAGAGCAATAATCTGCAGCAGTCTTTCGGACAGAAAAATCGCTTCATAAGAAGAAGGCCCCGTTTAGTCAGGGCCTTTTTAGCTGGTAAGTTAAAAATTCGGATCCACTAAATAATCTGTGAGCTTCTGAATCATTCCGTGATATTCTCCGGGATCACAAAACTCTTCTGCGGTAAAGTTAGCTTTCACCCACTCTATTAATTCATCTGCACTGTTGAAGTACTCTCCACTCGTATCGCTCTTCCGAATCATATACCTTCCGTTATCTTCATCCACTGTAACCTCCACAGGCAAAGCGCTATCCAGACTGCATAAAGAAAACTCCATTCTTGCACCCCTTTGAGTTATAAAAATAACGTTTGCTTATTATATGTCAGATTGATCCGTTTCTATCCATAAAATAATTGGAAAAATGTAAATTTTATAAAAACCGGATTGAAATCATGATTTGTCATGGTATAATGTACAAATTAATAACTTGTAAAGAAGAGGGTGGCAAAATGGAACAGAAAGTAATGACAAAAAAATGGGTGCAGTTGGAAGATATTTTGATTGCATACCAGCAGCTAAAGGATATTGTTGCCCATACACCTTTACAGAAAAATGAACGCCTGTCAGAGAAGTATGAGTGCAATGTTTATTTAAAAAGAGAAGACCTTCAGCATGTCCGCTCATTTAAATTAAGAGGCGCCTACTATAAAGTGAAATCATTAACTGAAGCGGAGCTTGAAAATGGGGTTGTCTGTGCAAGTGCAGGGAATCATGCACAGGGAGTTGCCTATGCATGCAGACACCTTGGAGTTCAGGGGAAGATCTTCATGCCGGCGACTACACCGAGACAGAAGGTGAGTCAGGTAGAGCTTTTTGGGAGAGATTCAGTGGAGATCATCCTTGTAGGTGACACTTTTGATGATTCCTATCACGAAGCTCATAAGTGTGCAACGGAAGAGGGAAGGGCTTTCATTCATCCATTTGATGATGAAATGGTGATTGCAGGACAGGGAACAGTAGCAGTTGAGATGCTTAACGATTGTGAAGAACAAGTGGATTTTGTTATTGCAAGCATTGGCGGAGGCGGATTGATGGCCGGACTCAGCACTTACATAAAAAGCATCTCGCCGGGAACGCAGATGATTGGAGTTGAACCTGAAGGAGCACCCTCTATGAGCGAAGCCATCAGGGTACAAACAGTGGCACCCCTTGGGGAAATTGATAAGTTTGTAGATGGGGCGGCAGTAAAATGTGTAGGTGAAAAAACCTTTGACATCTGCAATGAGCTTATTGATGATATTTTCATGGTTCCTGAAGGGAAGGTATGCACGACAATCCTTGAACTATATAACGAGCATGCGATTGTGGCAGAGCCTGCCGGAGCCTTGCCGATTGCTGCATTGGATATGTGCAGGGATCAAATTAAAGGAAAGAATGTTGTTTGTGTGATCAGCGGCGGCAATAATGATATAGGACGCATGCAGGAAATTAAAGAACGTTCCCTGCTTTATGAAGGACTGCTTTACCATTTCATAGTGAATTTTCCACAAAGGGCTGGGGCATTAAGAGAGTTCCTTGACGAAGTGCTTGGCCCGACGGACGATATTACACGTTTTGAATATACGAAAAAAAATAATAAAGAAAATGGTCCGGCCCTAGTAGGAATTGAGCTGAAGCATAGGGAGGACTACAGCGACCTTATTGTGAGAATGAATAAAAAGGGATTTTCTTACAAAGAGATAAACAAAGACAGCAACCTTTTTCATCTGCTTGTATAATTCCAGGATGACTGGCAGATCCATATTAAAGATATGTGACTGAAATATGAATTTTTATGATATCTGTGACATTTCCTTTAAAAAGTACTATAATCGTATTAGATTCCAAAGGGAAGTAATTTAAAGGAGATGTGAATATGCTTTCAAATATCGGTGTTCCAGGATTAATTTTAATCCTTGTTTTGGCGTTAATCATATTTGGTCCAAAAAAATTGCCGGAAATTGGCCGGGCTTTTGGTGAAACACTAAGAGAATTTAAAAAATCTACCAGAGACCTGACAAGTGACGTGATGGATGAACTTGAACAGGATACTAAGAAAAAAACGGTTAAATAAGGTGTAAGGATATACTCTTGCACCTTTTTGTTTTGGCTATAAAAAACTGGCTGGGCCAAAGCCCGGCTTTTTATAAAATGACCAGGAGATTTGTATGGAAGAAAAAGAATTAAATTTAGTCGAACATCTGGATGAATTAAGAAAAAGACTCATCATTACGGCATCAGCATTCATCCTTTTTTTTATTGCAGGTTTCGTGTTTGTGGAGGATATATATAAGTGGCTGGTAAGAGACCTGGACGTTAAATTGATCGTTCTGGGCCCAAGTGATATTATCTGGGTTTATTTTATGCTTGCTACAGTTATTGCTGTTGCAGGGACGATACCTGTTTTGGCAATACAGATTTGGCTGTTTGTCAAGCCTGCCCTGACAGCTGCTGAGCGGAAGATTTCTCTTTCTTATGTCCCTGCATTGTTTATTCTGTTTATTACAGGCCTTTGCTTTGGATATTTTGTCATTTTTCCAACCGTATTAAGCTTTCTTGTGGAGCTTGGGGGAGAAATGTTTGAGGCCAATTTTACTGCGGATAAATATTTTCGCTTTGTCATGAATATGACTTTGCCTTTTGGAGTTTTATTTGAGCTCCCTGTCGTCATCATGTTCCTGACTTCGCTTGGGATCCTTAATCCGTATGTCCTTACAAAAATCAGGAAGTATGCTTATTTTGTTCTTGTTGTAATTTCGGTCATTATATCACCACCAGACTTTATGTCTGATATTCTTGTAACCATTCCTTTGCTGCTGCTTTATGAGATAAGCATCAACTTATCAAAAATTGTCTATAAAAGAAAGCTGAAAAAGCAGGAGAGTTCAGGAGAGGCCTCTTCTTAATATTTACCGAGTTGATTGTAGCGGAGGCTACATTCCTCCCCTCGGAAAGCAAATGCCTGGAGCAGAAATCAACGGGCAGAATACTCAAACAAAAATAACAATCATTTAGAAGAGAACCAAACGAAATAGCATCATAAAAAAATTAATGAGATAGCAGAATCAGACACATTTCGAGCTTTAATTGGGGTATAATATAAACAAACGGGTGAAAAAGAGGATTGATATTTTGCTATTTAAAAGCCTAGAGTTCAAAAATGATGTTGGACAGAAGGTAAAAATTACTGAAATTCCTGTGTTGGCAAAAGATAGCCCTTATTATTTTATGATCCAAGTCCGTTTGAAAACCTTTATTGCGGCCACTAACGCCAATAAAAGGACTTTAAAGAATCATTCCTTTAGGGAATATTTAAAAAGAGTCCTGAAATGGCCGGTCTATGAAGAGATTTTTAAGGCTCCTGAATTGAAAAATAACGCTTAACAACATTGATGCCGGCAGTAAGCCGGTATTTTTTTGTCTGCTTGAGGAGAACCAAGAAACCTTTATATTTATTGCTTTATTTGTATTTTGCTAAAATGTATAATATGAACTAATTGTAAATGCAGGGAAGTGAAGGCATAATGGCTAAGATAAAAATTGTTACTGATTCAACTGCGGATCTATCAGGAGAATTGATTGAAGAATTCGATATTGAAGTTGTTCCTCTATCCATTCACATTGAAGGAGATACATATTTGGATCGGGTAAATATTACTCCGGCTGAATTCATGAAAAAGATGAAAGAATCTGACGAACTGCCAAAAAGCTCACAGCCTCCAGCGGGAGTCTTCGCAGAGGTGTATGACAAATTTGGCGACCAGGGCTATGAAATTCTTTCCATCCATATGACCGGAGGAATGAGCGGAACTGTCCAATCAGCTGAAAGTGCGGCAGCTATGTCACATGCAAATGTTACAGTAGTAGATTCAAGGTATATCTCCAAAGCACTGGCTTTCCAGGTAATAGAGGCAGCAAAAATGGCCAGGGAAGGAAAAGCTGTTCAGGAAATTGTCAACCGCCTGGAAACGGTTCGTGCTAACACTAAATTGTTTGTTGTAGTAGATACTTTGGAAAATCTCGTTAAAGGCGGGAGAATCGGCAAAGGCAAAGCCATGATTGGATCTTTGCTGAATATTAAACCTATTGCATCGCTCGAAGGCGGGGTTTACACACCTGTTGCTAAAGTAAGAAGCCATACTCAGGTTGCCAAGTATCTGGCCAGGCAATTTGCCGGGGATATAAAAGGGAAAACCATTAAGGGGATAGGCCTGGTGCATGCAGAAGGCCTTGAGCTGGCTTCTAAACTGAGAACAATGATCGAAGAGCTGGATATAAGTGCAGAGATTGAAGTAGAAGACACAACTCCAATTATTAGTACACATACAGGACCAGGTGCAATTGGGTTTATGTATCATCTGGAAGATAAATAAAAAAGGACGCATAGCTAACCGAGCTATGCGTTTTTTTGCGGAGTTAATTTTTTGGCATCCGCAGCTGGCAATAATTAAATTAAAACTTCTAGACTAATTGAAAATATTTGCCATTCTCAATTATCCCCGGAATAAAATGAATTATGGGGGTGTAAGTTTGAAGAGAAAAAATGTATTGCTTTTTAGTGACTTTGGAATTGACGATTTTGTTGCAGTTATATTTGCTTTTTTCTCAGAGGATATCAATATCGTAGGGATTGTTGCTGATTATGGGAATGTTTCCAGGGAAGATGCCGTCCGAAATGCAGCTTACCTTAGTGAATTAACCGGAGAAGATCCTCCTATATTCAGCGGAGCCGTATTGCCTTTAACCGGGGATGTTCCGGTGTTTTATCCGGATGTCCACGGGGTAGAAGGGCTGGGGCCGATTATTCCAGCCCTGGAGAATTCCAATGACATGTTTGAAAACTTTGATGAATTTAAGAAACTGATCGAGAAGTTTGAAAATGATATTTTAATAGTAAATGTTGGGAGACTTTCCTCATTGGCAGCAGCATTTATCCTATATCCTTCACTAATGAATAAAGTTAGTGACTTCTATATTATGGGAGGGGCATTCAATGCTCCAGGCAATGTGACACCAGTGGCTGAGGCAAATTTTTATGGCGACCCGTATGCAGCTAATGTAGTGTTTGCCAATGCACCTAAGAAAATTCATGTCTTTCCTTTGGATGTAACGATGTCTGCAATTGTTACTCCTGCACTTATCGACACTCTAGATGCCTATTATCAGAAAGTGCAAAATAAAGTAGGATTAATCCTTAAGCCTATGGTTGACTATTATTACAATTTTTATAAGCAAGCCTACCCCGGCATAAGCGGAAGTCCCTTGCACGATCTCGTTACATTGTGGGCTTTGCTTGATGGGGCTGACGTACAATATCAGGATGTGCCCGTGAAGATCATTACTGCTAAAGGGGAGGCTTTTGGCCAGAGCATCGGAGACTTTAGAAATTTCCTTTCCGAAGACAAGATGAAATACCCGATCCATCGAATAGCTGTGCAATTTAATTATTCAAATTTCATCAGAACATTTTATGAGATTATGACAAATCATAAAACAGCCCCTTCTTAGGACTTTGTATCTGTACGAATTCCCTTTAATAGAATGAGAGTTTCCTTTTCACAAGTTTGTCATATGTACTTCTTTCTTCTTTCATGAATATTTGCTACAATTAGCATCGTAACTAATAAAAGCAGGTGAATTTATGAGAAAAAGAGTCTTTGCTATAATGGTTTCTGCTATTATGCTTATTGTCCTTTCCGCATGCGGGCAGAGCGGCATAAAAGATGCGTTAAATTGGGAACTGGCCGATTTCACGTATACAAATCAGGACAATAAAGAATTTGGTTTGAAGGATCTTAAAGGCAAGGTTTGGGTAGCGGACTTTATTTTTACCAATTGCGAAGATGTATGTATGCCCATGACAGCTAATATGAAAAAGCTTCAGGATTTAGCTGAGAAGGAAGGCATTAAAAATATTGAATTTGTTTCATTCAGTGTGGACCCAAAAGTTGACACACCTGAAGTTTTAAAGGAATTTGCATCTACATACAATGCGGATTTCAGCAATTGGCATTTTCTAACCGGGTATGAACAGGAAGAAATTGAAAAATATGCTATGGAGTACTTTAAAGCCATTGTGAAAAAGCCGCAAACAGGTGATCAGGTTATCCATGGAACAGATTTTTATCTTGTAGACCAGAATGGAAAAGTAATGAAATATTATACTGGCCTTAATGAAATTCCTTTAGATGAAATTATTAATGATATTAAAGCATTGCAATAGACCTTGTACGAGGTCTATTTTTCTTTTTCCATGCTGCTGCAGGGAAAATGCTGATTCTTTTTATATTTAAGCTACATGTTATAATATGAATGAGAAAAATGGGCAGGTGATAGTATGATAAAAAAATTCACCTTCATCTTTTTGATTATGCTGCTTCTCGCCTCCTGCAGTTCTGTTAACCATAATGATTTAATTCATTCTGAAAAAGAATCCCGCCTGGCAGTTAAAAAAGAAATACCTGTGGATTTCTTTCCCCGAAACCTTACTGTTGCTGCAGTAGGGGACTCTTTAACACAGGGGGTTGGAGACAGTACTGAACGTGGAGGTTACGTACCTTATCTTGAAATGTCACTGGAAAAAGACAAAAGTGTTCAAGACGCTGTTTTTTATAATTTCGGTGTTAAAGGCAATCGTTCCGATCAATTATTGAAAAAGCTGGAGACAGATGAAGTAAAAGATGTTGTGAAGAATGCAGACGCGGTGATTATAACCATTGGCGGCAATGACGTTATGAAAGTGGTCCGTGATAATTTTTCAAACCTGAAGCTGAGGGCCTTTGCCAAGGAAAAAAAAATCTATAAACAAAATCTCACTGAGGTTTTAGAGTCAATAAAAGAGGTAAACCCAGATAGTAAAATAATTTTAATAGGATTATATAATCCCTTTTTAAAATGGTTTTCAGAAATAACGGAAATTAATTCCATCCTTGGAGATTGGAATGACACAAGCCAGGATATTCTGAAAAATTATCCAGGGACTTATTTTGTTGAAATAGCTGATATATTTGAAAATACCGATGATAACCTTTTATATACTGACTATTTTCATCCAAATGATAAAGGATATGAATTAATAGCTGGCCGGGTCCATCAAATCCTTACAGAGGAAGTGCTGAAAGATATTCCATATAAAAGGAAAGCCGAAAGAAATGGAGAGAAGCTGATTGAAAGATAGAAAATGGAAAAAGCTATTTATTGGTCTGCTGGCCATTAATGCACTTGTTTTGGCTGCGCTGTTTATTATTATCAGTATGCCGGCAGATGATGAAGACTACACAGCAGTTACCCTGAATAGTGATAATTACGTTCCTTTTAATATAAAAGCAAATAAAGAGGATTTGAATAGAGTCATTAACCACTATCTTGAAAAAGAAGGACTGACAGGAGCAATAGATTACAAGGTCCTTCTAAATGATGAAGTGGATTTATATGGCACAATCCCTTTCTTCAGCCAGGATTTGCAGATGAAACTGTCATTTGAACCTGAGGCTTTGGAGAATGGGGATGTTGTACTCCAGCAAAAGTCTATATCTGTCGGGCAGCTGAATCTTCCTGTTTCACATGTTCTGAAGCTGGTAAAAGACCGCTACAAACTTCCGGAAGGTGTTACCATTCAGCCTAAGAAAGAAAGAATTTATGTGTCACTGCAGGAAATGAAACTGAAGAGTGATGTGAAAGTAAAAGTGGATGAGTTCAATTTAAAGCAGGATGATATTCGTTTTACCCTTCTTGTGCCCGTGAATTGAGAAAAAGGGAACCCTTCACAGCTTTGGAGGGGTTCCTTTTTTGTTTCGGGCCAGCATCAGGCGAACCGTGGAATAGCCGTATTTTAGCCTGCTTTCCGTTACGAGCAGCAGAAGGCACCTGGTTATTTGTACGCATCATTTGAAAAGCCTGATTAAGGCAAAGTAAATATTTTTGGTAATAAGCAATATGCTGTACTGGATCAATGTATTTAAAATACTGTGCCATTGGGTCATACTTTGCCGCTTTTAGTAAGTACCAATGATGGTCTCTCCCAATAGGCATAACTTTTCCTCCTAAACAGCTTAAATAACTTATGCTCATCTCCGGTCGAATGACACATTGAGAATAATAGGGCTTTACTTCTGGTGCAATATTCCATATAATATAAACAAATAAACGAAAGCGGGTGATGTGCTATGACAAGAGAACTTTATGCTAATACGCTCATTGTAAATAATTCAGGCACAGCCCAAATGGAATTCGTTTAATCGAGCGGACCAGTTTGTTTTTTTTTCTGCTTATTGAACTTTGCATGATCAAACCATGGGCTGATTGCCTATGGTTTTTTGTATGTAAAAAAAATTTCAAAAAGCATGGAGGAACAAACATTGAAAATTAATAAACTTGGGTTTAATGCCTTTTTTAAAGAAGCTTTTTCAGCGTATGAAAATAAAGAATATCAGATAGGCCGGGTGGCATTAGAGCATAAAAGAATGTATCGTGTATGGACAGATAACGGAGAAATCCTCTGTGAAGTATCAGGGAAATTTTCTTTCGATGCCTCTTCAAGGGAGGATTATCCTGCTGTAGGTGATTGGGTTGTCATCAAAGAAAGAGCAAATGAACAGCGGGGGACAATTCATGCTGTCCTTCCTAGAAAAAGCAAGTTTTCAAGAAAGACAGCAGGGTTGAATACGGAAGAGCAAATTGTAGCTGCAAATGTAGACACTATTTTCCTGGTTAATTCTCTTAATGAGGATCTAAACTTAAGGAGAATAGAACGTTATTTGCTTTTAACATGGGAAAGCGGGGCAGCTCCTGTCATTGTTCTTACCAAAGCTGACCTATGTGAGAATCTGGAGGAAAAGCTTGCGGAAGTGGCCACCGTTGCCATGGGTGTTCCTGTGATCACAGTCAGTGTGATGGAAGAGAAGGGAATAGACCTGCTTAAACCGTTTTTAGAGCCTGGAAGAACAATCGCATTGCTAGGCTCTTCAGGTGTTGGGAAGTCCACACTGACAAATTACCTTC
This sequence comes from Cytobacillus sp. GQ23, assembly GCF_059758675.1. NCBI lineage: Bacteria > Bacillati > Bacillota > Bacilli > Caryophanales > Bacillaceae > Cytobacillus > Cytobacillus sp. GQ23. The sequence continues at coordinate 449 of NZ_JCAXER010000032.1, read as the reverse complement.
TTGGCGAGGAAAAGCAAAAGGTACAGGATATCCGAATTAGTGATGACAAAGGAAAGCATACAACTACTCACAGGGAACTCATCCTTCTTCCAGATGGTGCTATTCTAATTGATACTCCAGGAATGAGAGAGCTTCAGCTGTGGGAAAGCGAAAGCGGACTTTCAGAAAGCTTTACAGACATTGAACAAGCGGCAGAAAATTGCAGATTCAGGGACTGTACACATGAAAATGAGCCGGGATGTGCCGTGCGCAGGCAAATAGAAGAAGGCGGCATATCAGGGGCACGTCTTAACAGCTATAAGAAGCTTCTTAAGGAACTCGCCTATCTGGATAGAAAGCAGGATAAACGCGCACAATCAGAAGAACGTAAACGCTGGAAAAAAATAAGTGCTGGAGCACGGAGTAAAAGAATTTAAAGATTCAGAAACCTCTTCTGTGAAGGGGTTTCT
>NZ_JCAXER010000031.1:0-57083 GCF_059758675.1 Cytobacillus sp. GQ23 | reverse complement strand
AGAATTATACCTATATGTGTCACTTTGCCCGCATATGTGCTGCTTTTTCATTTTATGTGTCGCTTTCAGACATAAATGTGCCAGAACCAAAATATATGTGCTACTCCTTATTTCCGCGTCTGTTTTAAAATTCAAAGCTTTTCTCTCTAAAGATAACTAGTGCTAAATGTTAGATAAAATCCAAAGTATGCTAGATAAATCGAATAACCTGTTAGATAAATTTACAGTCATGTTAGATAAAACCCATAACCTGTTAAATAACATTCAAAACATGCGAGATAAACCGCCAAGACAGGTATAAGCCGCCCAGATTCTACCGAAGCATGCCAAACCAAAACCTCAGCGCCAGCTGCGGACCCAAAATAAAAAGCCCCTATCAAAGGGCTTACTTTTCAAGAAAATATCTCCGGCATCGTTATTTTCCGCAGTTTCTTTAAATAATAATTATATTTTGGATGACTTGTATCCGTGGCAATTAAATCATTTTCACAATCTGTGCAGATAAAAGAAGTGTATAGATGTATTCCCCTGGTTTTAGCCTGCTCGCATATGACACATTCTTCTCCTGCCTGTTTCTTTGCTAATAGCGAACCCAATCACTCCACCTCCATACCCTTATTCTGCCCAGATTAGTTGTATTGTATACAATTTTTCGAATATTCATTGGCGGGTTTTTCTGAGGTTACTTGATTAATATTGTATGATGGAAATCTAATTTGGGTGTATGTCTATAAAGGATTTCTTTTAAATTTTGCCTGATTCTTCTGGGACTGGCGCAGAGATCGCCCTTATGTAGCAGTTATATACTGGTTTTGTTAAAATAAGAGAAGAATTATAGGAAAGTGATGAAAAGTATGAGCCAGGAAAATACCCCATTATGGGACCAATTACGAAAATATGCTTCCCGCCAGCCGCTATCTTTTCATGTGCCGGGCCATAAAAACGGTTATCTTGCAGACGGTGCGGGAACAGATTATTTTAACCAGATTTTAAAGCTCGATGCAACGGAACTCAGCGGCCTGGATGATCTGCATTCTCCTGAAGGAGTCATCCTCGAGGCACAAGAGCTGCTTGCCGGCCTGTATGGGGTTTCAAAAAGCTTTTTTCTTGTGAACGGATCGACTGCCGGGAATCTTGCCATGGTTCTGTCAGCTGCAGGGGAAAATGAGACGGTGCTAGTCCAGCGGAACTGCCATAAGTCCATCTTAAATGGCATTACTCTGGCTAAGGCAAAGCCTGTCTTTTTGGCACCTGAGTTTAATGCCGAGTGGGGTGTCGCCGGGGGAGTGGCTTTAGAAACGGTTAAAGAGGCGATCAGGCAATATCCCGATGCAAAAGCAATCATCTTAACCTATCCGAATTATTATGGAATGATTAATGATCTTGAAAGCATTATTCAGTGTGCCCATAATTATCGCATTCCAGTGCTGGTGGATGAGGCACATGGGGCACATTTCATAGGCGGAGCCCATTTTCCCAATTCGGCTGTTCAGCTTCAGGCAGATCTCACTGTACAATCAGCACATAAAACGCTGCCTGCTATGACGATGGGGGCTTATCTTCATTTTAATAGCCGTTTTATTAAGGAAGAAAAGGTATCCAAATATCTGGAGATACTTCAATCAAGCAGCCCTTCCTATCCGATTATGGCTTCTCTTGATTTGGCAAGAGCGTATCTATCTTCATTTACGAAAAAGGATGAGGAGGCGCTGCTTGAAAAGGTCGGGCGTTTCAGGAGGAATTTAAACAGGATTAAAGGCATTAAGGTACTGCCATACGATCAATACAACGGTGACCCTTTAAAGGTAACCATCCAGTCGGAAATCTCACTCAGCGGATTTGAACTGCAGACTCTTCTGGAGAAGAGAGGGATTTTTACGGAAATGGCAGATCCCCATAATGTCCTGTTTGTTTTACCTCTCCTAAAGAACGATATGGATTATCCATTTGAACGGGTTATTGAATGTTTGAAAGAGGACTTGAAGTCATTCGGACCGGCAGTCCGCCAGGAAAAAATCACTTTCAGCAAAAAGTCTGTTTCCGGCCTTGCCCTTGAGCAAAAGGAACAGAGCCAGCACACCATTAAAACGGTGGCACTGGAAGAGGCGGCCGGGAAAATATGTGCACAGCAGGTAATTCCGTATCCGCCGGGCATTCCGCTCTTATATCCGGGTGAAATCATTGAGGGTGAGGATATCGCAAACATCAAATTTCAAGTTCAGGCCGGAGCCCGGTTTCAAAATGGGAACAATCTAAAAAAAGGAAGTATTAACATTTATCAGGATCTATAAAAGCAGCTGGAGGAAGTAAAAATGAAAAAAGGGAAATTTATTACAGTCGAGGGACCTGAGGGTGCCGGGAAAACAACAATTATTGATATGCTGGCAAGCAATTTGGCAGAGGAAGGCTATCAGGTTCTACAGACAAGAGAGCCTGGCGGAATTGAGATAGCTGAGCAGATCCGAAGTGTAATTCTCGATAAAAAAAATACAAAGATGGACCCGAGAACAGAGGCTCTTCTGTATGCGGCAGCCAGAAGGCAGCATCTGGCTGAGAAAGTAAAGCCGGCACTGGATAAGGGATACATTATACTATGTGACCGGTTTGTTGATAGCTCTCTTGCCTATCAGGGCTATGCAAGAGGCCTTGGCATTGAAGAGGTCTATTCTATCAACAGCTTTGCGATTGAAGGCATGATGCCTGAACTAACACTGTATTTTGATATTGAACCTGAAGCCGGGCTGGAAAGGATCAACCAGCATAAAGGACGGGAAGTGAACCGCCTGGACCTGGAAAAGCTCGAGTTTCACCATAAAGTGCGAGAGGGCTATCTGAAGCTGATGGAGCTTTACCCAGAGCGCATTTTTAAGATTGATGCCTCAAAGCCACTGGAGGAAGTGTATCAGCAGGCAGAGAGCAAACTGAAAGAACGAATATAAAAATGGGCCTTAAAGATTTGATATCTTTAAGGTTTTTTTACAGACTTTAAAATTATTTTTCCTGTATTCCCTTAATTTCTGCTTGAAGATAAAATAATTGATATAATAAAAGTAAGACAATACGGAAAAAAACTTTGTAAAGGGGATGGACTTATGAAATTAATTCTCGCAGTTATTCAGGATCAGGACAGCAATAAGCTAATGAATGCGCTGGTTGATAATAATTTTCGTGCAACGAAATTGGCCAGTACAGGCGGATTCTTGAAATCAGGGAATACGACGTTCATGATTGGGACAGAGGATATTCGCGTGGAGAGAGCCCTGCAGGTTATTAAGGAAAATTGCAGAGCAAGGGACCAGCTGGTCGCACCGGTTTCGCCGATGGGCGGCAACGCGGATTCTTATGTGCCATACCCTGTGGAAGTAGAAGTTGGCGGTGCGACAGTGTTTGTTCTGCCAGTTGAGCAATTTCATCATTTTTAATTAATACAAAGAGAGCCCTTTGCGGAGGAACAGGTATGAAAATTAATCAGGAACTTCGGCTCAAGATGGAAAATTTTCGCAATGAGCAGAAGCAGTCGGACGGCAACGGCGTTAAATTTTCTGAAATGGTGCAGAAGCAGGACCGGAAGATGCAGGCTTCCCAGCTTCAAGGTCTGTTAAAGGATATAGATGCTGCAGGAGAACGGCTTGCCCGCTCCAGAACCTTTAAGGATTTAGCTAAATTTAAAACACTTGTGAAGCGATTTGTAAAAGAAGCTGTTGATTTTGGAATGGAGATGAAGCAATCTCACAGCTGGAATCAGCATGGACAGGGACGGTCTCTGAAAGTGGTGGAAACGGTTGATGAAAAACTTTCGGAGCTGACAGATGAATTAATGAAAAAAGAAGAATCTACTATTGATATATTAGGGAAAGTCGGAGAGATAAAGGGACTTCTAATAAATTTATATATGTAAGTGAGTGATACTTGTGGGAAAAACGTGGGAACAGCTGGAGGCCGTACAGCCAGTTGTATTAAAAATGTTTAAAAATAGCATAGTGAAGGATCGGCTGGCCCACGCCTACTTATTTGAAGGAATGAAAGGCACAGGAAAGCGGGAAGCTAGCATGCTTTTGGCCAAAAGCCGATTCTGCCATGAGCCGCTTGAAGGGTATGTTCCATGTGAAACATGTTCAAACTGCAAAAGGATAAACAGCGGAAATCATCCGGATGTTCATATTCTGGAGCCGGATGGGCTTTCTATCAAAAAAAATCAGATTCAAAGCCTTCAGGAAGAGTTTTCAAAGACCGGGGTCGAATCCAAGCGGAAACTTTATGTGATTGTTCATGCTGACAAAATGACAGTGAACGCTGCCAACAGTCTGCTTAAATTTCTGGAGGAACCCCATTCAGAGACGACCGCTGTGCTAATTACCGAGCAGTCACAGCAGATCCTTCCTACTATTCTATCCCGCTGCCAGGCCATTTCTTTTAAACCATTATCTCCTGCTGAAATGATCCAGCAATTAAAAAATAATGGAGTGGATCCTGCCCAGGCACCATTACTTGCACAAATTACCAATAATTTGGATGAAGCTTTGCAATATAGTTCTGATGATTGGTTTGTACAAGCACAAAAAATAGTGTTAAAATTATATGAAGTGGTAAGAAAAAATCCGCTTGAGGCCATGGTTGCCCTGCAGGAGGATTGGTTCTTGCACTTTAAAGAAAAAGAGCAGATTGATCGCGGCTTGGATCTATTACTTCTTATTTTTAAAGATTTACTATATATTCAGCTTGGAAAACAAGACCAAGTTGTCCATCTGAACGAACGAAATCGTTTAGAGCAGTTTGCGCTGCAATCTTCAGCTAAGCGCCTGACGGAACAGATGACGGCTGTTTTGGAAGCAAAAAGAAAATTGCAGGCAAATATGAATCCGCAGCTGTTGATGGAACAGCTTGTGCTAAAATTGCAGGAGGGATCTTCCTTTGTATGATGTAGTAGGAGTGCGCTTTAAAAAAGCGGGCAAGATTTATTATTTTGATCCCGGAGATCTCTCAATACAAAAGGATGACTTTGTCATTGTCGAAACTGTCCGAGGCGTTGAATACGGAAAAGTGGTAATTGCCCCGAAGCAGGTCGATGAGCATGATGTTGTCCTTCCATTAAAAAAGGTTCTTCGTATTGCAGATCAAAAGGATCGCATGATTGTTGAGGAGAACAAGCAGGCCGCCAAGGAAGCATACGAGGTATGCTGTGAAAAGGTACAAACACATCAGCTTGATATGAAGCTGGTCGATGTTGAATATACATTTGACCGAAATAAGGTCATTTTCTACTTTACGGCTGATGGCAGGGTGGACTTCCGCGAGCTTGTCAAAGATCTTGCTGCCATCTTCCGTACCAGGATTGAACTTCGCCAGATTGGTGTGAGGGATGAAGCAAAGATGCTGGGCGGAATTGGCCCATGCGGAAGAATGCTATGCTGTTCCACCTTCCTGGGTGATTTTGATCCTGTATCCATTAAAATGGCAAAGGATCAGAATCTATCGCTGAACCCAACGAAAATCTCGGGTTTATGCGGCCGCTTAATGTGCTGCCTGAAATATGAAAATGATGAGTATGAAGCAGCGAAAGAAATGCTTCCGGATCTTGGAGAATGGATTCAGACTCCGGATGGAGCCGGAAAAGTGGTAGGCTTAAATATATTGGAGCGTGTGCTGCAGGTTGATGTAAAAGAAGCCGAGCGCGTCCTCGAATATACACTGGATGAAATTTTAAAACAAGGTGCTGTATCAGTTCAGTCCACAGATTAAGAGGTGGAAGCCGTGGATAAAAAAGAAATCTTTGACTCAGTGAGTAATATGGAAACCCAAATTGGAGAGTTATATCAGCAGCTTGGTGAGTTAAAGCAGCATTTGGCAGAAATACTTGAAGAGAATAACTCTTTGAAGCTGGAAAATGAACATTTAAGACGTCATTTAGACATACCTGCGGAAAAGGAAAGCAAATCGGTGAAAAAAGGCAAATCAGAGCAGTCGGCCGATGCTGCAGATGATGATAAAGTAATTGATATAGGCGAAGGCTATGATAACCTGGCCCGCCTCTATCAGGAAGGCTTTCACATTTGCAATCTCCATTTCGGAAGCCCGCGTAAAGAGGGCGATTGTCTGTTTTGCCTGTCTTTCCTTAATAAGAAGTAACCTTTTAGCCTTCCTATGATAGGAAGGCTATTTTTCCATAAAAACAAAGAAAAGAAGCATGGAGGATCAAGAATGGATTTTTTAAAAGAAGGGGAGCGGCTGGACTACTTGCTGGCTGAAGATATGAGGATCATTCAAAGCCCGGCCGTTTTTTCTTTTTCACTGGATGCTGTCCTGCTGGCCCGGTTTGTGTATGTGCCGATCCAAAAAGGCAATCTCATTGATTTGTGCAGCGGAAATGGCGTGATTCCGCTTTTCTTAAGCACAAGAACAAAAGGGGCTATTACAGGCGTCGAAATTCAGGTGCGTCTGCATGATATGGCAGTCAGAAGCATTGCATACAATAAGCTTCAAGACCGGATTAAGATGATTCATGGGGATATTAAAGAGATCCATCAGGTATTAGGTTATGGAAAATACGATGTTGTGACCTGCAACCCGCCATATTTCCCCACTCCTTCTAAGGAAGAAATCAATGAGAATGAGCATTTGGCCATTGCCCGCCATGAAATTCTCTGTACACTTGAAGATGCGGTGAAAGCGTCAAGCGGGCTTGCGAGACAGGGAGGCAAGGTGGCATTTGTGCACAGGCCTGGCAGGCTCCTGGACATTGTCACGCTCATGCGGAAATATAAGCTTGAGCCAAAAAGGGTGCAATTTGTCTACCCGAAGGCTGGAAAAGAAGCGAATACCCTGCTGATTGAGGGAGTCAAAAACGGCAATCCGGATTTGAAAATCCTGCCTCCTTTATATGTATATAATGAAGAAAATGAATACACACCTGAAATGAGAGAGATTTTATATGGAGAATAGCCATTTTTTTTACGTTCTCCATTGCCGTGATGGCAGCTTATATGCCGGCTATACCAATGATCTTGAAAAACGGGTGAAGGCCCATAATGAAGGAAAAGGGGCCAAGTATACCAGAGGAAGAGGACCGGTTGAGCTAGTCTTCTCCCGTTCTTTTTCAGATAAGAGCGAAGCGATGAGGGCGGAATATGAATTCAAGCAATGGTCCCGCAAAAAGAAGGACGAGTTTTTAAAGCAGCACAATATTTCAATTTAATCATTTGAAAACTGTCTAGCGCCGAGCATCCTCGTCTCGAGGTCTTTAGCCGATAGCGGGTGCGCTGCGCTTTTCAAGAAAGAGACGGGTGGTACATATGTGGCAGCAAAAAAGCTTTGAGCATGAAGAAACAAAAGGAATTCTATACTTAGTCCCGACTCCGATCGGGAATCTGGAAGACATGAGTTTCCGGGCTGTCAGAATCCTGAAAGAAGCGGACTTTATAGCAGCTGAGGATACGCGAAATACCAAAAAGCTATGCAATCATTTTGAGATTGCCACACCGATCATCAGCTATCATGAACATAATAAGGAAATCAGCGGTCAGAAGTTGCTTGATAAAGTGGCCAATGGTGCAAAAATTGCTCTTGTCAGTGATGCAGGAATGCCTGCAATTTCAGACCCGGGTTATGATCTTGTAACAGCCGCTGCTGAAGAAAAGCTGACTGTGGTGCCCCTTCCCGGTGCGAATGCTGCTTTAACCGGCCTGATTGCATCCGGCATCAATACCCAGCCCTTTTATTTCTATGGATTTTTGAACAGGCAGAAGAAACTCAAGAAACAGGAGCTGGAGGATCTCTCCAGACTGTCGGCAACCATTATTTTATATGAAGCTCCCCACCGCCTGAAGGAAACCCTCTCGCTGATGTCTGTAATTATGGGCAACAGAAATATTGCGCTATGCCGCGAACTGACCAAGAGATATGAGGAGTTTATCAGGGGTACTGTAGAAGAAGTGATAGAATGGGCTTCAAGCGGCGAAGTAAGAGGAGAATTTGTGATTATTATTGAAGGGACTTCCGAGACACGGCAGAATGCAGAAGAAACAGCCTGGTGGGAGGATCTTTCGATTGAGGATCATGTCAGACATTATATAGAAGAAACTGGTCTCCCGAGCAAGGATGCCATTAAGCAAACGGCAAAAGATCGGGGATTAAGTAAGCGGGATGTTTATCATGCTTATCATATTGAAGAATAAAAAAAGCTTCTCACACAAGTGAGAAGCTTTTTTTATTATTTTACAAGTTCAAACGTGTTTTGAATTTCTTTTAATAGCTGTTCTGCACCGTCACGACTTAAAATTAGCTTGCCGTTAGCAAGTGAGATGTTTTCATCAGATACTTCCCCTGTAACCTGGCAAGTCATGTTAGGCTTGTACTTTTTAAGGATGATTCTTTCGTCGTCTACGTAGATTTCCAAAGCATCCTTTTCAGCGATTCCAAGTGTGCGTCTTAGTTCAATAGGGATTACTACGCGGCCAAGCTCATCAACTTTACGAACAATACCTGTCGATTTCATAATTAAATTCTCCTCTCAAATCTCCAATAATATTTTTCTCTATCTATATCGTTTCGTCATTATTCGACAAAATCTTTGTTACAATTATAATACCAGCCATTCCCATATACGTCAATTACTTTATTTTGGAATGAAATAGTAAATTTTAGGATGTTTAATGAAGCGTTGATAGAACTACGATTATCGAAATAAAAGTAATTTTTTACGGGTAAATGGAAAAGAGATGCCAAAAATAAAATGTATAAATGATATTCGACATTTCGACAAAATTCTACAAAAATCTTGCTTTTACAATAATAATATTCGAAAGGCAGTTTCCTTTTTTAGGGATAGAAAATAAAAAAATTTTATTTGAAAAAAATCCTGCTGTTCCTATCTGCCTATTGGTTGCACAATTTCAAGTTTTTAGGTATATTTTGATGGTATAAGAGGTTATGCTGACGAATATAACTTCTTGTAAAATATCGATATAGCAGGCCCAGTAACGGCAAGATTTTCTGATTAAAACTCTCGTCCAAATGGGGCGGGATTTTTTTACAGAGATAAGAAAGTAAAAATTAAAATTCGATAACTGTCTAGCGCAAGCAGCCTACCCCCTCGAGGTCACAAGCCAAGCCTTCCAAAAAGGTAAAGATTTACCTTCTGTGAAGTCCGTTTTGTGCTTGAGGCCCCCGGGATGGGGGTCATGCAGATGATGCCGCAGGATGTGGTGTTCTCAGTCTGTGCTACTTCGGGGGGAGGGCTCCTGCGCTTTTTTAGTATTCATTGTGAGACAGCAAAAAGCATAGCTGCATATAGATATGCACTGATGTTTTCATTAAATGAGGGAGGGAATCTTGTGGAGGACAAATTAAAGACGTTTTATTTAACCACTCCAATTTATTATCCTAGCGGAAATTTACATATAGGGCATGCCTATACAACAGTGGCCGGTGATGCAATGGCCCGCTACAAGCGCATGCGCGGCTTTGATGTTATGTATCTGACAGGAACGGATGAACATGGACAGAAGATCCAGGAGAAGGCAGAAGAAAAAGGGGTAACACCTCAGCAGTACGTAGATGAAATTGTTGCCGGCATTCAGGATCTTTGGAAAAAGCTTGATATCTCTTATGATGACTTTATCCGCACGACACAGGACAGGCATAAGCAGATCGTCGAAAAAATCTTTGCTCAGCTTGTAGAACAGGGCGATATCTATCTTGGTGAATATGAAGGCTGGTACTGTACTCCATGCGAGTCTTATTATACAGAACGCCAGCTTGCTGATGGCAACTGCCCTGACTGCGGACGCCCTGTTCATAAAGTGAAGGAAGAATCCTATTTCTTTAAGGTAAGCAAATACGCTGACAGACTTCTGCAGTATTATGAAGAGAATCCAGCTTTCATACAGCCTGAATCACGCAAAAATGAAATGATCAATAACTTCATTAAACCGGGACTTGAGGATTTGGCGGTATCCAGGACAACTTTCGACTGGGGCGTAAAAGTGCCAAATAATCCAAAGCATGTGGTGTATGTCTGGATTGATGCTTTATCAAATTACATTACAGCGCTTGGCTATGGAACCGAAGATGATTCCAAGTATCTGAACTACTGGCCTGCAGATGTTCACCTGGTAGGAAAAGAAATTGTTCGCTTCCATACGATTTACTGGCCTATCATGCTGATGGCTTTGGATCTGCCTCTTCCGAAAAAGGTATTTGCGCACGGCTGGCTTTTGATGAAGGACGGCAAAATGTCCAAGTCAAAGGGAAATGTAGTGGATCCTGTTACCCTAATTGACCGTTATGGCCTGGATGCACTGCGTTATTACCTTCTTCGCGAAGTGCCATTTGGTGCGGACGGAGTCTTTACACCGGAAGGATTTGTGGAACGAATCAACTTTGATCTAGCTAACGATTTAGGCAATCTGTTAAACCGCACTATTGCGATGGTGAATAAATACTTTGACGGTGTTATTCCGGTATATGCAGGTTCAGAAGGCGAGTTCGACCAGCAGCTGCTCCAAATGAACCGTGAAACGGTTTCCAAGTACGAGGAAGCGATGGAAAAAATGGAGTTCTCTGTTGCCTTGTCTGCTGTATGGCAGCTTGTCAGCAGAACGAATAAATATATAGATGAAACACAGCCTTGGACTTTAGCTAAAGAGGAAGAAAAAAGAGAAGAGCTTGCAAGTGTAATGGTTCATCTGGCGGAATCCCTGCGCAGAATCGCAGTGCTTCTGCAGCCATTCCTGACGCGTACGCCGAAGGAAATCTTCAAACAGCTGAATGTAAATGAGGAAGCCTTAACATCCTGGGAAAGCCTTGAGACATTCGGCCTGATTCCTGAGGGCACAAAGGTATTAAAGGGAGAACCGATTTTCCCTCGCCTGGATATTACGGAAGAAGTTGAGTTCATTAAAACAAAAATGCAGGGATCTGCTGCTCCTAAAGAAGAAGCGAAGCCCGAAGCAAAAGAAGAGGAAAAGCCGGATAGTGAGGAAATCTCAATCGATGACTTTATGAAGGTCGATTTAAGAGTGGCTCAGGTTATCGAGGCAGAACCTGTGAAAAAAGCTGATAAGCTTCTGAAATTACAGCTGGATCTTGGCTATGAAAAGCGCCAGGTCGTTTCGGGAATTGCTAAATTCTACAAACCGGAAGAACTGGTAGGCAGAAAAGTTATCTGTGTAACCAATTTAAAGCCTGTTAAACTTCGCGGCGAGCTTTCAGAAGGAATGATTTTAGCAGGAGGTAAAGACGGTGAGCTGTCACTTGCCACAATCGCTGAATCTCTTCCATTAGGTGCAAGGGTAAAATAATATTATTTGTTTTTCCTGTTAAACATAAAAACATAGAAGTGTTAAGCGTATAACGTAAGCATTTCTATGTTTTTTATTTTTGGAAAAAATTATTGTCAGAAAGTAATTTCTGGTGGGATTATGAAATTGGAACCACATTTCCAGTAAAGTGATTTTGTTACATCACTGACATAATAGTAATAGAAAAATAATATGAAGAAAAAGGAGTTTTTTGATGTTTTTCGACACACACGCACACCTTAATGCCGAACAATATAACGAAGATTTACAAGAGGTAATCGACAGGGCCCTGAGTGAGGGTATTTCCAACATAGTGGTTGTGGGATTTGACCGTCCAACGATAGAAAAAGCGATGGAGCTGACTGAGAAATACGATTTTATCTATGCAAGTGTCGGATGGCACCCGGTTGATGCCATCGATATGACTGAAGAAGATTTGCTATGGATTGAGAAGCTTTCCAGTCATCCAAAAGTGGTCGCACTGGGAGAAATGGGCCTGGATTATTATTGGGACAAGTCCCCGAAGGATATTCAGCAGGAAGTCTTCCGGAAGCAGATCCGTCTGGCGAAGAAAGTTAAGCTTCCCATCGTCATCCATAACCGTGATGCCACAGCCGATATAGTCGAAATCCTTAAGGAAGAAGGAGCAGGAGAAGTAGGCGGAATTATGCATTGTTTCAGCGGCAGCCCGGAGATTGCCCAGGAGTGTGTGGATATGAATTTTTATATTTCCCTGGGCGGTCCGGTGACCTTCAAAAACGCAAAAAAACCAAAGGAAGTAGCCGATATTATTCCGCTTGAAAAGCTGCTGATTGAAACAGACTGCCCATACCTTACCCCTCATCCACACAGAGGAAAACGGAATGAACCCAGTTATGTCAAATTGGTAGCAGAGCAGATTGCAGAAATAAAAGGACTTACAACAGAGGAAGTTGCACAGGCAACCACAGAAAATGCAAAAAAATTATTCGGCATAAACTGATAGCTCAATTTGTCGAAGTCTGTAGGAGCTTGTCCAAATTTTTTCTGATTCTAAAAAGTTCTACACGTCTCCTTCCTCTCATAGGATAACCATGTCGATAAGTCTCTCTTTTCTTTCATCTTGTTTTTTTGCATAATAGGAAATATGTTTACGAGAGAGCTTGCCAAAAGGTGCTGTTCTGGCACCCTGTTGATCGAGCGGAGGGCGTTTGATGACAGTCGGGGAGAATGAAAGATGGAGGGCCGGAAGCCTGAAGTCCTGAATAATGTTCTGAAATTGTTCCCGATTGCCGAGCGCCTGGTCAGCAGAATACAAAGGATTTCCAGATGAGTGAAAAACTCCAAAATCAAAAAAAGAAGGATTTTTCTCATGGATGTGGAAAGTATAAATCCAAGGCAAGCATGACCGAAAACAGGACATTTGCAAGATTGCATGCATAGAAGGGAACTATCATTCATACATAGAGATAGAGTGCAGTTCTGAGAATACAGGCAAAAATGCCCAATGCCTGCATTCTTCCAGCCTTTCGGAAGCTGGAAAATTGAAAGAGTTGACAGTCGGCTAGATACTCTATATAATCACTCCGAGAGAAAAGGAGGCGTTTTTCATCGTGATTCAAAACATGAAAAACCTGTTATCCAAGTCTTTGAGTAAAAAGAAATTGGCCATTTTTTCTGCTAGTTTAGTAGTTTTTGCTGCTGCCTGCGGTTTCATTGCATATGAGACGACAAAGAAAACAGTAGCATTGACAATAGAAGGCCAAGAGAAAGTCATCAAAACGCATGCAACAACAGTTCAAGATATATTCGATGATCTAGATATTTCACTCCGCTCAGAAGATTATGTGTTTCCCTCGGTAAACACAGAGGTTAAGGACAATACAGAAATTGTCTATGAACCGGCTAAACAGGTGAAAGTAGTAACAGATAACGGGAAGAAAACGATTTGGACGGCTGCAAAGACGGTCGGAGACGTTTTAAAAGAACAGGATATTACGCTGACTGAACATGACAAGGTTCAGCCAAAGCCAGAAGAACCCATTAAAAGCAACCTGGAAATTCAAGTAGAGAAGGCTTTCGCTTTAACGCTGAATAATGGCGGCAAAGAGAAGCAGGTTTGGTCAACTTCGACTACGGTCGCTGACTTTTTATCACAGCAGGGAATCAAGCTTAATGATTTAGACCGTGTTGAACCAAAGTTGGAAGAGACAGTCAAAGCCAATGACGAAATAAAAGTCATTCGAGTTGAAAAAGTCACCGATGTAGTGGAAGAACCAATTAATTTCGCAGTTGTGACAAAGAAGGATACTAGTTTGGCAAAAGGCACTGAAAAAGTAATGAATGCTGGAAAAGAAGGCCTTAAGACGAAAAAGTTTGAGGTTGTCATGGAGAATGGCAAGGAAATTTCCAGAAAGCTGATCAGTGAAAAGCAAGTGAAAGAGAAGCAGGATAAAGTCGTTGCTGTTGGAACAAAGGTGGCTGCGGCAACACAGGTGGTTTCCCGCGGAACGAGCAGCGAGGCAAGCGGCAAAGAAATATATGTATCATCTACAGCCTATACGGCCAATTGCAGCGGATGCACAGGCAAAACGGCTACCGGTATGGATCTGCGCGCCAATCCGGGTGCTAAGGTCATAGCGGTTGATCCAAGTGTCATTCCTCTTGGAACGAAAGTCTATGTAGATGGCTATGGCTATGCTGTTGCAGCTGATACTGGCGGCGCGATTAAAGGAAACAAAATCGACGTATTCTTCTCATCCAAATCAGAAGCTTACAAGTGGGGAAGAAAAACGGTAAAAATTAAAATACTGAATTAAATTTTTTATGATGCAGGGGGCTCCCCCTGCATTTTTTATTTCATTGGAGAGAAGGTTAATGGATAACATTTTTTCATTTTGAAGCTGGTTCATATATAATAAGAACTATTCTTTATAAATATATTCTTTTTACATCTATTTAGACGAATTACATTACAGAAATGTTTCAAGTTTTTTTCATTTTATTGTTTTTTTTTAAAAACAAGCAGTTCTTAATTCGAACATTGATAACAGTCTAGCGCAAAGAGCCTGTCCTTCGAGCATTCATGGGCAGGCGGAGACTTTCGCTTTTCTTAGGAGGAACCATGAAAATCAAGGAAATTATCGTTGTAGAAGGCAAGGATGATACAGCGGCGATTAAAAGGGCGCTGGATGCCGATACAATTGAAACGAATGGATCTGCCATAAATGAGGCAACCATTGAAAAAATAAAGCTTGCCCAGAAGACAAGAGGGGTCATCGTATTTACAGATCCGGACTTTCCCGGCCAAAAAATCAGGAATACGATTACCAATGAAGTCCCGGAATGCAAGCATGCTTTTATAGAAAAAGCGGATGCCCTCCACAAGCATGGCAGAGGAGTGGGCGTTGAGCATGCATCGCCTGAAATGATCCGCCAGGCATTAAAGGACGCCCAGGTTATGAAGGAAACCTATGAAGAAACCATTACCCAGGAAGACCTGGTCACTGCTGGCCTGATTGGCGGGGAAGGTGCCAAGGAAAGAAGAGAAAAGCTTGGCAGACTGCTAAAAATCGGCTACACAAATGGCAAGCAGCTTCATAAGCGCTTAATGATGTTTCAAATTTGCCGGAAGGATTTTGCAGAGGCAATCGAAACTATTCGCAAGGAGGAACAAAATGCATAAAGATATTGCAACGCCAGCCAGAACACGTGCGATTTTGGATAAATACGGTTTTTCTTTTAAGAAAAGCCTGGGACAGAACTTTTTGATCGATACGAATATTCTCCGGAGGATTGTCGATCATGCTGAATTAACGGAGGAGTCGGGCGCCATCGAAATCGGACCGGGGATTGGGGCATTAACTGAACAGCTGGCCCGGAGAAGCAAGAAGGTGCTTGCTTTTGAAATCGACCAGCGGCTGCTTCCTATTTTAGAGGAAACTTTATCGCCATATCCCCATGTCTCCATCATCAATGAAGATGTATTGAAGGCAGATGTTAAGACAGCGATTGAACAGAAGTTCGAAGGGGTTGACGATATTATGGTTGTCGCCAATCTTCCATATTATGTTACAACGCCGATTATCATGAAGCTGCTCGAGGACAAGCTTCCGATCAGGGGCATCGTCTGTATGCTCCAAAAAGAGGTGGCAGACAGAATTTCGGCCCGTCCAGGCACGAAAGAGTACGGCTCCCTTTCCATCGCTGTCCAGTACTATACAGAGGCTGAAACAGCCATGATCGTGCCGAAGACAGTCTTTGTGCCGCAGCCGAATGTTGATTCTGCCGTCATTAAACTGACAAAGCGCAAAGAGCCAGCAGTGGCGGTTAAAAGTGAATCCTTCTTTTTCAAGGTCACAAAAGCAAGCTTTGCCCAAAGGCGAAAGACACTGCTGAATAACTTAACGAGCCAGCTTCCTGAAGGAAAGCAGAAAAAGGAAAAAATCCTCTCTGCTCTCGAACAAGCTGCTATCGAGCCGGGCAGAAGAGGAGAAACACTTTCCATCGAAGAATTTGCCCGTTTGAGCGATGCCCTGCTGCCACACTTTTCATAATTGATCAGGCCTGCTGACTAACCAGCAGGCTTTTTTTCGTTCAAAAGCCTTCTTCCCCATTCGCCTTTTCTACGCACATGTTCATAGTCAAATGCATAATTTATGACATAAATAATAAATCACAAACAAGTGCTTAGATGCAGCCCGCGTTTACCTCGGGAAATTGGAGTGACGACATTGACTATAAATACGATGGATATCGTCGGAAGAATTTCGTATCATTGTGATATTTTATTCCGCGTGATTGATATTAAAGAACAGGGCGGCAAAAGGTTTGCCATTTTATTCGGAGAGGATATCCGTCTAGTTGCGGATGCTCCCTGTGAGGACTTAATCGTCATTAACCAGGCGCAGCGGATGAAGTTCGAGCAGGAGTTCAGGTCACTTGAGGAACAGTCCTTCCAGCTATTCAGGCAGGATGTGGCTCTCTTAAGGGAGAAGCAGGAGTATGAAGTAACAGACGGCTACAGCAAGACACTTAACTATTTTCAAATACCAGGCAGGGTGCTTCACTTGGATGGTGATCCATCCTATTTGAAAAAATGCTTGAGTGTGTATGAAAAAATAGGCATACCTGTAACAGGCATACATTGCAATGAAAAGGAAATGCCGATGAAAATCGGACAGCTCATCGATCATTACAGGCCGGATATCCTCGTTATAACCGGTCATGATGCTTATTCAAAGGCCAAGGGGAAAAAATCTGACATCAATGCTTACAGGCACTCCAGAGAATTTGTCCAGGCGGTAAGGGAAGCGCGCAAAAAAGTTCCGCACCTTGATCAGCTTGTTATTTTTGCAGGAGCATGCCAGTCACATTTCGAATCACTCATCCATGCTGGAGCTAATTTTGCCAGTTCTCCTTCCAGAGTGAATATTCATGCCCTTGATCCTGTATACATTGTTGCGAAAGTCAGCCTTACTCCATTTATGGAAAGAATCAATTTATGGGATATCTTAAGAAATACACTAACAGGTGAAAAGGGGCTTGGAGGCATTGAAACACGGGGAGTACTTAGAACTGGTATGCCATACAATGACGAAGATTTAAACGAATCATAATCAGCGGGCCGTTTGCAAGATATAGCGGCTTGTTTTTTTATGTTTGTTTTTAATAAGAACTTAAGCATTTTTCGAGAAATTTCGCGCAGGGGCATTCGTCTATTTCCCAGGTAATGAACGGCATGCTGATAAGCTTTCTAAAAACTATACATAATCTTTTCCAATTAGGGCAATCCTAAAATTGTTGAAAATTAGAAGAAAAAGTAGAACAAAACATATTGACATTTAATTTTAAACACTGTTATAATTTATATTTTTGTTTGACAGTCTAGTGTCAGTGTGATATACTTAACATAGTGAGGTGGACCGAATGGCAAAAACATTATCAGATATTAAAAAAGCTCTTGATTCAAATCTTGGGAAGAGGCTCCTGCTAAAAGCCAATGGCGGGCGCAGAAAGACCATCGAACGCTCAGGAGTTCTGGCAGAAACGTATCCTTCTGTATTTGTGATTGAGTTAGATCAGGATGAAAATGCATTTGAACGGGTATCTTACAGCTATGCGGATGTTTTAACAGAAACGGTTCAAATTACATTCTATGAAGATACATCAGGACAGGTTGCTTTAAGCTAATATATATATGACAGCGGGCGGTGAACAAATTGTTTACTGCTTTTTGTTTGCCTTTTTCATGAATAACAGTACCCTTTCACATACTATACATACCGCAGTGCGAAAGGGGATGTTAATGTTGGGCAGAAGACGCGGCGTTATGTCAGATGGTTTAAAAGAGGAAATTGCGAAAGAGCTTGGCTTTTATGATGTGGTCCAAAAGGAAGGCTGGGGCGGCATCCGTGCGAAAGATGCCGGCAATATGGTTAAGCGGGCCATCGAAATCGCACAGCAGAACCTTCTTAACAAATAGCATTCGCACACTAGTTCTGAGCATTAATATGCACTGCGTCTGCCGAGGCTTATGCCTCGGCTTTTTTTCTGTTCAATAGCGATTCCCTCTATATTCCAAGCCGCCTGGGCTTTTATGTTTATTTTGTGGTAAAATAGGACAAAAAATGGAGACGCTCTATAAGAAAAGCTTTAAGCCTCCGCTTATTGCCGGGTAAAATGAAGTCAATACTGAATGAAGGTATGGCTTTCCCTTCGAAATGAACCGGCAGGGCAAAGCGCTTCGCTTGTGGAGCTGGACAGGAGTCCGATTTAAAGGAAAGAAGTAGGTGGAAATGTTGAAGGTCATGGTGAAGGCGCCTGCTAAAATCAATTTGTCATTGGATGTTTTACATAAACGGAAAGATGGCTATCATGAAGTGGAAATGATAATGACAACGATTGATTTGGCTGACCGCCTGGAATTAACACTTTTAGATAAAGACGAGATCAGAATTATCTCTCATAACCGTTTTGTTCCGGATGATCAGCGGAATTTGGCATATCAGGCTGCACACCTTCTTAAAGAACGGTTTCAAGTAAAAAAAGGTGTAGCCATTACAATAGAAAAAATGATTCCGGTTGCGGCTGGACTTGCCGGCGGCAGCAGTGATGCAGCAGCGGCTCTCAGAGGGCTTAACAAGCTGTGGGGGCTGGGGCTTTCATTAGATGAGCTTGCTGAAATAGGGACGGAAATCGGTTCTGATGTTTCTTTTTGCGTATACGGAGGCACTGCATTAGCTACTGGGCGTGGAGAGAAAATTCAGGAGCTTCCTGCGCCTCCAACCTGCTGGGTCATACTTGCTAAGCCGTTCATCGGCGTATCGACAGCGGATGTATACAGGAGACTGGATGTAGAGCAGGTGCAGCATCCAAATACAAAAGGAATGGTTGAAGCAATCAAATGGGGCTGCTATGAGGATGTCTGCCGGAACATGGGCAATGTTCTCGAGGATGTCACACTGAGTATGCACCCTGAGGTCCTGCAAATAAAAGATCAGATGAAACGATTTGGTGCAGATGCTGTCCTGATGAGCGGCAGCGGTCCAACTGTGTTTGGGCTTGTGCATCATGATTCAAGAATGCATCGGATCTATAATGGCCTTAGAGGGTTTTGTGACCAGGTTTTTGCAGTCAGAATGCTCGGAGAAAGACATAAGCTTGATTAAATCCGTATGTTAATGGTATATTATCGTTAAAACATTCGGATTTAAATGGGGGTTCCACAAATGAAATTTCGCAGAAGCGAACGGTTGATAGATATGACCAATTATTTATTGAACCATCCGCGTCAGCTGGTATCCTTAACTTTCTTTTCAGAAAGGTATGGTTCCGCCAAGTCTTCGATCAGTGAAGATCTCGCCATTATCAAAGAAACTTTTGAGCAAAGAGGAATAGGTACACTGCAGACCGTTTCCGGAGCAGCAGGCGGCGTCAAGTTCCATGTTAAAGTACCTGATGATGAAGCCCGGCCATTTGTAGAGGAGCTTTGCTGCTTGATTGCCAGCCCGGAAAGGCTTCTTCCCGGGGGCTATCTCTATATGACTGACATTCTCGGTGATCCTTTAATTGTCCAGCGTGCAGGACGGCTTTTTGCCTCAGCCTTTGCGGATAAGCCCGTTGATGTGGTTATGACGGTAGCTACAAAAGGAATACCGCTTGCTTATGCTGCCGCCAATTACCTCAATGTGCCCGTTGTGATCGTAAGACGTGACAGCAAGGTGACAGAAGGATCCACGGTAAGCATTAACTATGTGTCAGGATCTGCTAAGAGGATTCAAACCATGGTACTTTCGAAAAGAAGCCTGGCAGAGGGTTCCAATGTCTTAATCATTGACGATTTCATGAAAGCCGGCGGAACGGTTAATGGCATGGTCAGCATGCTGGAAGAATTCAAGGCAAACCTTGCGGGCATTGCAGTCCTGGTTGAGGCAGAAAAGGCAGAAGAACGGCTGGTTGATGAGTACCTTTCTCTAGTGCGTCTATCTGATGTGGATGTAAGGGAAAAGAAAATCAATGTAAGTGAAGGCAACTATTTTAAAAAATAATCATATTTTTTAGGGGGAGAATTCATGAAAGTCATTCAAACGAATCAGGCACCGGCAGCAATTGGACCCTATTCTCAGGGGATTATAGTAAATAACCTATTCTATAGCTCAGGGCAAATTCCGCTTACAGCTGAAGGCGTTTTGGTGGATGGGGATGTAAAAGAGCAGACGCATCAGGTATTTAAAAACCTTCAAGCAGTGCTTGAAGAAGCTGGCGCGTCATTAGATACCGTGGTAAAAGCGACAGTATTTATTAAGGACATGAACGAATTTGCAGCTATTAATGAAGTGTATGGGGAATACTTCAGCACCCACAAGCCTGCGCGCTCCTGTGTGGAAGTGGCACGCCTGCCAAAGGATGTCCTAGTGGAAATTGAAGTTGTAGCTCTTGTAAAATAAATAACCGCAATTCACTCGCTCGTTCATATGACGGGCGTTTTTTTATTTGAAAAAACCTTTGAACAAAATATTCAAAAAATATTTTTTATTAAAGAAGGAGATTAAGGAAATATGTTGAATTTATACAATTAGGATTATATCTTCTCGAAAAGGTGGTGAACAGGATGGAAGTGACAGACGTAAGATTACGCCGCGTTAATACGGATGGACGAATGAGGGCAATTGCATCTATTACGCTTGATCATGAATTTGTTGTTCATGATATTCGTGTGATTGATGGAAATAATGGCTTATTTGTAGCCATGCCGAGCAAACGTACTCCGGATGGGGAGTTTAGAGATATCGCGCACCCAATCAATTCAGGAACGCGCGGTAAAATCCAGGAGGCTGTTTTAGCCGAGTACCACCGCTTAGGTGAATTAGAAGTTGAATTTGAAGAAGCCGGTGCTTCCTAAGAAAATAAATCAACAAGGGCCTACTTCATAAGTAAGGCTCTTTTTTATTTCAGCTGTTAAAAACTAGCTCTAAGCCCCCTATTGAAGGCGGTGCTTAGGGCTTTTTCTTTCTTCCTCCTTACCCTTTCTCTAAAAATAGTAAACCAATATTTAAATAAATACCGTTTAAGGTAATGACAAATATATGTACTTTATCATCAATTCTTGAAATAAGAGCCCATTTAAGATATATTCGTTATGGATAAAAAGGTTAAATTGGAGGCCTGTAAATGTCTAATCGATACGCGGTTATTTTAGCCGCAGGCCAGGGGACAAGAATGAAGTCAAAGCTTTACAAAGTCCTTCACCCTGTATGCGGCAAACCGATGGTTCAACATGTAGTTGATCAAGTTACAAAGCTTAACATAAAGGAAATTGTCACAATTACTGGACACGGAGCGGAAATGGTAGAGCAGCAGCTTGGCTCAAGCAGCAAATATGCTCTTCAAGAGGAGCAGCTTGGCACTGCTCATGCCGTTATGCAGGCACGTGAAATGCTTGAAGGCAAAGAGGGTGTCACGATCGTAGTCTGCGGAGATACACCGCTCATCAGGCATGAAACAATGGAAGCGCTTTTCAAGCATCATGAAGAGCTTTCTGCCAAAGCGACTATTTTAACAGCTCATGCGGAAAATCCATTCGGATATGGACGCGTGATCCGCAATGACATGGGGATGGTTGAAAAAATCGTTGAACAGAAAGATGCTTCCGAGGAAGAACGCAAGATAAAAGAAATTAATACTGGAACGTATTGCTTTGATAATAAAGCATTATTCGAAGCCTTGAACAAAGTAACAAATGATAATGTGCAGGGCGAGTATTACCTTCCTGATGTAATTGAGATCCTGAAAAATGAAGGGGAGGTCGTTACAGCTTACCAGACGGCTGATTTCGGCGAAACTCTGGGTGTCAATGACCGGGTAGCCCTATCTCAGGCAGAATCATTCATGAAACAGCGGATAAATGAAGAACATATGCGTAACGGCGTGACCATTATTGATCCATCCAACACATATATTGGTTCGGATGTGAAAATTGGTTCAGATACAGTTCTTTACCCTGGAACCATCATTTCCGGAAATACCATCATCGGTGCTGAATGTGTGATCGGACCTCATACGGAGATTTCTGATTGCCATATTGGGGAAGGTACAGTGATCCGCCAATCTGCAGCACATGACAGCCATATCGGTTCAAAAGTGAACATTGGCCCGTTTGCTCACATTCGTCCGCAATCAGATATTCATGATGAAGTGAAAATCGGCAACTTTGTTGAAGTGAAGAAATCTGTTTTCGGAAAAGGAAGCAAAGCCTCTCACTTGAGCTATATTGGCGATGCAGAAGTAGGCAAAGGTGTTAACCTGGGCTGCGGCTCAATCACAGTTAATTATGACGGCAAAAATAAGTACCTGACTAAAATCGAAGATGGTGTATTCATTGGATGCAACTCCAATCTCGTGGCACCGGTAACGATTGGGGAAGGTGCATATGTGGCAGCAGGCTCAACGATTACTGAAGATGTGCCGGGAGAAGCTCTTTCCATTGCCCGCGCACGCCAGGTGAACAAAGAAAACTACACGCACAAATTAAACATTAAGAAATAAACCGAACTTTCTATTTGTAAGAAATAAATCGATGGAGGCCCAAAATGTCAAACCAGTATTTAGATCCAAATTTAAAGGTGTTCAGTTTAAATTCAAACCGCAGGCTAGCTGCTGAAATCGCCAATGTGATTGGTGTGGAGCTTGGTAAGTGTTCCGTAACGCGCTTCAGCGACGGCGAAATCCAAATTAACATTGAAGAAAGCATCCGCGGATGCGATGTGTATGTGATTCAGTCAACAAGCTCACCTGTTAATGAGCATTTAATGGAGCTTTTGATCATGATCGATGCTCTTAAGCGTGCATCTGCCAAGACGATCAACATCGTAATGCCTTACTATGGCTATGCCCGTCAGGACCGCAAAGCAAGAGCGCGTGAGCCGATTACTGCTAAGCTTGCAGCAAACCTTTTGGAAACTGCTGGTGCAACCCGTGTGATAACACTTGACCTGCATGCGCCGCAAATTCAAGGATTCTTTGATATTCCTATTGATCATTTAATGGGTGTGCCAATCCTTTCTGATTACTTCAAGAACAAACTCACTGACAGCGACATCGTAATCGTGTCACCGGACCATGGCGGCGTAACACGTGCGCGTAAAATGGCTGATCGCTTAAAAGCGCCGATTGCCATCATTGACAAACGCCGTCCAAGACCAAATGTGGCTGAAGTTATGAACATTGTAGGAAACATCGATGGAAAAACGGCCATCTTAATCGACGATATTATTGATACTGCAGGAACTATTACATTAGCAGCAAATGCCCTGATTGAAAACGGTGCATCAGAAGTTTATGCATGCTGTACACACCCGGTTCTATCAGGACCTGCCATCGAAAGAATTGAAAACTCAACTATTAAAGAATTGGTTATAACAAACTCCATTTCTCTTCCGGAAGAAAAGAAAACAGACAAGATTGTCGAACTATCGGTTGCACCGCTAATCGGTGAAGCGATTATCCGGGTTCATGAAGAGCAATCTGTCAGCACATTGTTTGATTGATCGGCAATAAAATAACTGTCCAGGCTTGCTGCAAAGCAAGCCTGATTTGCTTTTTCTTTCTAAAAAAAATAATAAGGCTTCAAAACAAAAACGTTTAGATTTCCTCATTTTAGGGCATTTTTTTATATAGACAAGACTAATTCTTTAAATGAGGAAGGGGACGTATTTATGACAGCTGTATTGCAGGCAAAAGAAAGAAAAGGTTCACGCAACTCTAACTTAACTTCACTGCGCAAGGAAGGGAATATTCCGGCCGTTGTGTACGGGTCGAAGCTGCAAAGCAAATCCATTTACTTAAGTGAAGCTGACTTTCTGAAAACGATCAAGGAAGTGGGCAGAAATGGCGTATTTTCATTGGATGTGGATGGCAGCAAGCATGATGTGGTACTTAGTGACTATCAATCCAACCCGATTAAAAATGAAATCGTCCATGCAGATTTCATAGCGGTCGATATGAATAAAGAAATGACGGCTGATGTACGCGTCGTCTTGACCGGTGATGCAGCAGGTGTAAAAGATGGAGGCGTTATGCAGCAATCTCTGCATGAAGTTTCAGTCACGGCGACACCGAATAATATTCCATCCACTGTTGAGGTGGATGTAACAAGCCTTCAGGTAAACGAGACTTTGACTGTCGCAGATATCAAAGCAAATCGCGGCTATGAAATAAACAATGAAGAAGATGAGGTTATCGCTTCCATCCTTCCTCCAAGACAGGAAGAAGAAATCAACAGCGGTGAAGAACAGGAAGCGGGTACACCTGAAAATGAAGAAGGCAGAGAAACAACTGCCAATGAAGATAAAACAGGCGGAGAATAAGCTCGAGAGAAGCTATTCTTACAGGGGCTTTGCAATATGGCAAGCCCCTGTTTGCTTGGTGTGGGAATGGGTTTTGGATTGGCTTGTCTTTTGACAGAGGAAACGAAAAAATAGCAGTTAGAGTCCGAATCTGGTTTAACTTTGACACAAAAAGACGGAAACGTGCCAGTAGAGTCAGAACCAGGCACATCTTCGGACAAGGCGCCGGAAAAAACGCCAGCAAAGTCCAAACCCGCAACCTCCAAACAGAATCTTCTTACCGAACCACACACTTTCAACTATAATAAAAAAGAGAATGGATTAAATCAGCACACACGCCAGGCAGTTAACGGGCGTATGATGCTGTTCTAATATGGGGTGAGAAAATGAAATTGATTGTAGGGCTCGGAAATCCCGGCAAGCAGTATGATAAAACAAGGCATAATATTGGCTTTGAAGTGATTGATGTTTTATCAGACCGGCTGAATATTCCTCTGAATCAGGCTAAGCTGAAAGGCGTATTTGGCGCAGGCTATGTGAACGGAGAAAAAGTATTTCTGCTTAAGCCTCTTACATATATGAATTTGTCAGGAGAGTCCATCCGGGCAGTTATGGATTATTTTGAAATTAATGATGATGAACTTGTGGTGATCTATGATGATCTGGATCTTCCTGTGGGCAAGATTCGGCTCCGCCAAAAAGGAAGCGCAGGCGGCCATAATGGGATCAAATCAACGATTGCCCATCTGGGGACACAGGAATTTAACAGAATCAGAGTCGGCATTGACCGTCCGCCAAGCGGCATGAAGGTGCCAGACTATGTGCTCGGCCGCTTCACGAAAGAAGAACAGGCCGTTATGGATGAAACGGTTAAAAAGTGCGCAGAGGCCTGTGAGGAATGGGTTAGAAAACCATTTTTACAGGTTATGAACGATTTTAATCAATAAGCTTCATATTTTATGAATCTTATCATAGAATAATGTATCTCATCATTGGCGGCAGTGCCGGATGCGTGAATAAGTTCCCTGCCAGAGGTCCATAATAGAATCATGGACAGTTAAACGGGAGGGACAGGCATGGCTATTCATTATCATTGCCGTCATTGCGGAACAAAACTTGGTTCTCTGGAGAACAGCTCTGTTTATTCAGAGCAGCTTGGGTTCCATAAGCTAAACGAACAGGAACGCCAGGAGATGATCTCGTATGATCAATCAGGAGATATGCATGTAACAGCGATCTGTGAGGATTGCCAGGAATCCCTGGAGCGCAATCCGGATTATCATCAGCACGACTTTATTATTCATTAACAAGCTTTGGAGGCAATCCAAAGCGTTTTTCTATTTCTATTTTGGGCATCATTATATTTAATAGAAACCGTTCTATAGTTTCTTGTTGGAACCTTATTATTTTTAGTAAGATTAATGATAGGAAAAATGGATCTGCAGACTGTCAGTTTTCTGTCTCAATGGGGCTGGAACGGCATCTGCTTTTTGGCGGTTGAACTGCCGGAGCATTTAAAAAAAATGCTTTTGAAAAGATTAAGGGAAATTTGAACGTTGAGAATTGTCTAGCTCCAGCGCCACCCCCTCGAGGTCATAAGCTCATAGGGACGATAGACTAGTCAATCCCTTGCAGGGCTCGTCTTATGCTATTTTAGGGGTGATCGAGGCGCTTGCGCTTTTCGTTATAGGAGGGGCTTTCATGTTTGGTCTTAAAGAGATTATTAGCCGGCAGGATGATGTAAGTTCCATCTTGTCTGGCATAGAGGGAGGACTAAGGGAGCAGATGCTTGCCGGTTTATCAGGATCGGCACGCACCTTGTTTTTGTCTTCCATATATGAGCAGTCGGGAAGGCCGATGCTTGTTGTAACGCACAACCTTCTGCAGGCACAGAAACTATATGATGATATCGTCAGTCTGGCAGGGGAATCGGAAGTATTTTTGTATCCTGCCAATGAATTGATCGCAGCTGAGATGGGGATTGCCAGCCCTGAGTTAAAGGCCCAGCGGATCGAGGCTTTAAATTATTGGAGTACACATAAGACAGGAATCATGATTGTCCCGATGGCAGGGCTAAGAAAAATTCTTCCGCCTCCAAGCCATTGGAAGAATTACCAGCTGTCTTTAGCAATAGGCGATGATTTGACTGAAGATCAATTAAAAAGATTTGTTCAAATGGGCTATGTCCGTTCTGAAATGGTTTCCTCGCCCGGGGAATTCAGTGTCAGAGGCGGAATCATTGATATCTATCCGCTGACTGAAGCTGATCCGGTAAGGATAGAGCTGTTTGATACGGAAGTGGACTCAATCCGGACTTTTTCTTTGGAGGATCAGAGATCAAAAGAAAAACTAACCGAGATCTCAATCGGTCCGGCAACTGAAATTCCTCTTGAATCAGAGCACTTCGAGACTATCATTGAAAAATTGGAAAAAGGTCTGGGATCAAGCCTGAAAAAACTGAAGGATGATAAAGCGAAAACACAGCTGGCCCAGAATATCGGGTATGAATTAGAACAGCTGCGAATGGGGAACAAGCCTGAACAGCTTTTCAAATACCTATCGTTTGCCTTTGAGGACGGAAGTAGTTTAGTAGACTATCTCCCTGCCAATGGCTTAATTTTCATTGATGAAATCAGCCGTGTTCAGGAAATGAATGACACCCTTGATAAGGAGGAGGCGGAGTGGTATACGAGTCTTTTAGGTGAGGGCCAGATCATACATGATGTGAAGGTATCCCATACCTTAAAAGAGTTCCTTCACCGCTCCAGGCATTCGATTACATATATGTCGCTGTTCCTGAGGCATGTACCGAATACCAATCCGCAAAACATTATAAATGTCACCTGCAAACAGATGCAGAATTTCCATGGCCAGATGCATGTGCTGAAGGGCGAACTGGACAGATGGAAAAAAGGCAAATATTCGGTCGTATTCCTGGGCCCGGATGAAGAGCGGATCAAAAAGCTGCAACGAGTGCTTGAAGACTATGAAATTGAAGCGGCGTTTGTGAGTGAGGAGGATCCAGTCTTAACAGGAAAAATCCAAATTACAGAGGGCAGCCTCCAGACTGGCTTTGAGCTTCCAGGTCAAAAGCTGGCCGTTATTACGGAAGAAGAGCTTTTTAACAAACGCACGAAAAAGAAAACCCGCAGGCAAAAGCTTTCAAATGCTGAAAGAATTAAAAGTTATTCCGAACTGAAGGTAGGGGACTATGTTGTTCATGTCAATCACGGGATCGGAAAATACTTGGGGATTGAAACCCTCGAGATTAACGGAGTCCATAAAGATTATCTTCATATCCGCTACCAGGGCAGCGACAAGCTGTATGTGCCGGTGGAGCAGATTGATCTTGTCCAGAAATATGTCGGCTCTGAAGCAAAAGAGCCTAAAATTTATAAGCTGGGCGGAAACGACTGGAAGCGGGTTAAGAAAAAGGTTCAATCATCTGTTCAGGATATTGCGGATGACCTGATCAAGCTTTATGCAGAGCGTGAGGCATCAAAGGGCTATGCCTTCAATCCGGATGGCGATATGCAGAGAGAATTTGAAGCGGCCTTCCCTTACCAGGAAACAGAGGACCAGATCCGCTCTATCCATGAAATTAAGAAGGATATGGAGAGGGAGCGCCCAATGGACCGCTTATTATGCGGAGATGTGGGCTATGGGAAAACCGAAGTAGCCATTCGTGCTGCCTTTAAAGCGATTGCAGATGGAAAACAGGTTGCCATTCTCGTTCCAACGACCATCCTGGCTCAGCAGCATTATGAAACGATGAGAGAGCGATTCCAGGATTACCCGATTGAAATTGGGCTGTTAAGCCGATTCAGAACAAAAAAACAGCAGACTGAAACCATTAAAGGATTAAAGGCAGGGACTATTGACGTAGTTGTCGGCACTCACCGCATTTTATCAAAGGATATTCAGTATAGAGATTTAGGCCTGCTCATTATTGATGAAGAGCAGCGCTTTGGCGTGACACATAAAGAAAAGATTAAACAGCTTAAGACCAATGTGGATGTCCTTACTCTGACAGCCACGCCAATCCCGCGAACCCTTCATATGTCAATGCTGGGCGTCAGGGACCTTTCAGTTATTGAAACACCGCCTGAAAACCGATTCCCGGTTCAGACTTATGTAATGGAATACAATGGTGCACTGGTCCGTGAAGCCATTGAAAGGGAACTGGCGAGGGATGGACAGGTCTATTTCCTATATAACCGGGTGGAGGATATAGAACGAAAAGCCGAGGAAATATCCATGCTGGTTCCAGATGCAAGGGTAACATATGCCCATGGGAAAATGACGGAAAATGAGTTAGAATCTGTTATGTTAAGCTTCCTTGAAGGCGAGTCCGATGTTCTCGTCAGCACCACGATTATTGAAACAGGCGTAGATATTCCAAATGTCAACACGCTGATTGTCCATGATGCAGACAAAATGGGTCTGTCCCAGCTTTATCAGCTCAGGGGCCGGGTTGGCCGTTCCAACAGGGTTGCCTATGCGTATTTTACGTATCGAAAAGATAAAGTATTAACAGAAGTAGCTGAAAAGCGGCTTCAGGCCATAAAGGAATTTACGGAGCTCGGTTCAGGCTTCAAAATTGCCATGCGGGATTTGTCCATCAGGGGCGCCGGCAATCTGCTCGGAGCCGAACAGCATGGATTTATCGACTCCGTCGGTTTTGATCTGTATTCGCAAATGCTTAAAGAAGCGATTGAAGAACGGAAGGATAAGCTCGATGGCATCGAGGAAAAGCCGGCTAAAATTGAAATCGATCTGGACGTGGATGCTTATATCCCTGATTTCTACTTGTCTGATGGCCATCAGAAAATTGAAATGTATAAGCGATTCCGGGGCATTTCAACTCTTGAAGATGTAGAAGAGCTTCAGGATGAAATGATCGACCGTTTTGGCGAATATCCAGATGAGGTAGGCTACTTATTCCAGATTGCCGAAATGAAGGCTTACGGTGAATTGGCAGGAGTCGAAACCGTTAAGCAATCCAAACAGGAAGTGCTGATTCTTTTATCTGAAAAGGCCAGCGAAAATGTGGACGGACAGAAGATTTTCCAGATTACCAGCAAATATGGCCGCATGATCGGCTTGGGCATGGATGGCAAGAAGCTGAAAGCAGTCCTTCATATTAAAGGCGTCAAAACAAATGAATGGCTCAATATTGCCTATGAAGTGATTAAAGGAATGCACGAAGCTAAAAAGGAGCAAGAACATCCAACTGCCTAGTTTGGACACACTCCTGTCAATAAAATGAAACATTAGAAATGTTTATCTTGTTTCTGGCAAGGGTATTTTTAAGTGAAGAACCATTTGGAATGTTTATCCGAAAATGGAATGAATAACATCTACGAGAAAAAGTTTTTGTGCACGTATATAACTTTCCATATGAAAGATACTAAGTTCAAACATGGCGATGCATTCATTTTCTCCCAATTATGGATCATAGCCAAAAGAGGAAAGAGTAAGTGCTGCGCTGAAGTGAGAATGGTCTAGCTTCGGCGCCTAGCCCCTTGGGTCATAAGCCAAATCACTCCAGAAATCAGGATTTCCTGTGTGATTCGTCTTATGCTTGTCGGGGCTCTGCAAGGCGCTTCCGCTTTTCTAAAAATCATCAGATGAAAGTGAGGCAACGTTGGATGAAAGCAACAGGTATAGTTCGTCGTATCGATGATTTGGGTCGTGTAGTCATTCCGAAAGAAATCCGCAGAACATTGCGTATTCGTGAGGGGGACCCGCTGGAGATTTTCGTAGATCGTGATGGAGAAGTCATCTTAAAGAAATACTCACCAATCAGTGAATTAAGCGATTTTGCAAAAGAATATGCAGAAGCATTATATGACAGCCTGGGAAATCCAGTGTTAATCTGTGACAGAGATACTTATATCGCTGTGGCAGGCGGTTCTAAAAAGGATTACTTAAACAAAAATATAAGCGATCTTGTTGAAAAAACAATGGAAGAACGCAGTTCAGTTCTGGTTAACCAGTCAGGCGACATTTCGCTTGTGGACGGGAACACTGAAGCTTCCTCCGCTTATACAATTGGCCCAATCATTGCTAACGGCGATCCAATTGGAGCAGTTATCATTTTTGCTAAAGAAGATTCTCTTGGAGACGTGGAACAAAAAGCAGTTGAAACAGCAGCTGGCTTCCTGGCAAGACAAATGGAATCATAAAAATGGATACTTATTGAAAGGGGTAGCGGAATGCTGCCTTTTTTCTTTGGCGTGCAGACTAAAATGAAGTGCACGCAAGCAGCGAATAAGGTATAGAATCCGCGTACTATGCCCCAATATGCTATAATACTTTCGAATTCAATTGGAAGGAGATGGGCAACCTGAGGCCCGTTCAGACATCCGGCGATTTGTTTAGGGGTGCGTTTATCCTGACAATCGCTGCCCTGATTACCAAAATTTTAAGCGCTATTTACCGGGTCCCTTTCCAGAATATTGTCGGGGATGTAGGATTTTATATATATCAGCAAGTTTATCCGTTCTATGGAATCATTATTGTGTTATCTACATATGGGTTTCCTGTTATTATTTCTAAGCTTTATGCCGAGCAGGCTGCTTTAGAGAAAGAGCAGGATATTCACAATTTATTTGCGATTTCAGTCCTGGTTCTGTCCCTAATAGGAATTATCGGGTTTTCCGCCCTTTACTGGGGTGCGGATTGGCTGGCAGCCAGGATGGGTGATCCGCAGCTGGCAGTTCTGCTTAAAGTAGTGGCAGTTGTGTTCCTTATGTTTCCCATTCTGTCTCTTTTCCGGGGATATTTTCAGGGGAAAGGAAACATGGTTCCAACCGCTGTTTCCCAGGTAGGAGAACAGTTAATCAGGGTCGTTACGATCCTGCTGGCTGCTTATCTGCTTGTTAAGGGAGGGAATTCTCTCTATATGGTTGGAGGCGGGGCCATGTTCGGGGCTATTACCGGGGGAATGGTCGCCATTTTGATTTTAATTACGTACTTTTATATAAATGAGAGAAGAAGCCTGCCATCTTCCATTGCGCTTGATTTTAAAAAAAGCGGGAAGCTGGCCAAAACGATTATCATACAGGGGTTTGCCATCTGCATCAGCAGTCTGGTGCTTATTTTCATTCAGCTGGCAGATTCGTTCAATTTATACTCGCTTCTTTTGGCATCCGGGCTGGAAGGAGAAGAAGCGAAGGCGCTAAAAGGCGTGTATGACCGCGGACAGCCGCTTGTTCAGCTTGGCATTGTGGTGGCAACATCCATGTCCCTGTCACTGGTACCGCTTATTTCCAAAGAAAAATTGAGAAATCAGCCCGCATTCCTTCACGGTAAAATCAGACTTGCCCTGAAAATCGGCATACTGGTTGGAGCTGCCGCAACCGTTGGGCTCTGGAATATCATAAAGCCTGCAAATATTATGCTGTTTGAAAACTCGTCAGGATCGGGTGTCCTGGCTATCCTCAGTCTGATGATTTTGCTGAGCAGCCTGATCATCACCATCACTGGCATCCTGCAGGGACTGGGATTTATCTTTTTCCCAGCTGCGGCCATTCTGGTGGGGTTTGCGTTAAAGCTTGGCCTGAACATCCTGTTGGTGCCATCTTACGGTACAGCCGGTGCAGCGGCTGCATCAGCTCTGGCCCTTGCTGCTATCCTGTTTCTTCTTAGTATAAAGCTTCATAGATATTTAAACATATCATTGATCTCTATGCGGTTTTTATTGTTGACCGGATTTGCTGCTTTCATAATGACGATTGTTTTGCAGCTATACCTTCAGGCCCTGGCCATGCTGCCAATCGCAGAATCGGGCAGGATATTTTCCGGATTCCAGGCATTAAGCGGCGTAGTGCTGGGGGGCCTTACGTATTTGTATATCATGTTTAAAGGCAATACTTTTAAAGAGGAAGAGCTTGCTTTGCTGCCGCTTGGAAGCAAACTCATGTTCTTGCTTCCCAAAAAGACTAGGAGATGAATTGCTTTATGAAAAAAATAACCATTCTCGGACTTGGAGCAGGAGATTTGGATCAGCTTCCTTTTGGTGTGTATCGACAGCTTAAAAATTCAGAGGCTCTATATCTGCGCACGAAGGAGCATCCAGTTCTGCTTGATCTCGAACAAGAAGGTCTGACATATCAGTCTTTTGATCATATATACGAAAAGCATGAGCAGTTTGAAGAGGTATACGAGGAGATTTGTGAATTTCTCCTCCGTGAAGCCCTTGCGAAAGATATTACGTATGGAGTACCGGGGCATCCGCTTGTAGCAGAGCGTACCGTGCAGCTTCTCCTTGAGCATGGACCGCAGAGAGGAATTGAAATTATGATCGGAGGAGGACAAAGTTTCCTGGATCCTTTATTTCAGGCTTTGAAGATCGACCCGATCGAGGGGTTTCAGCTTTTGGATGGAACCGATCTGAAAAGGGATGAGATCCAGGTGGCACAGCATGTCATCATTGGACAGGTGTATGATCAGTTTACTGCGGGCGAAGTCAAGCTGACTCTGATGGAAAAGCTGCCTTACGATTATGAGGTTTATATTGTAACAGCGGCCGGCAGCAAAGATGAGGTTATAAAAAAAGTGCAGCTGCATGAACTGGATCATAATATGGAGCTGAATAACTTAACTTCTGTATATGTGCCCCCTGTAAAAGATGAGGCTGTTCTCTATAAAGATTTTTCAAAACTGCGGAGCATTATCGCTGAATTGCGCGGACCAAATGGCTGCCCATGGGATAAAAAGCAAACTCATGAAAGTTTAAAGAAATACTTAATTGAAGAAGCTTATGAGCTGATCGAAGCGATTGATAATGAAGATACCGAGCATATGACAGAAGAGCTTGGCGATGTCCTTCTTCAGGTGATGCTCCATGCTCAAATCGGCGAGGATGAAGGCTATTTTGCCATCGATGAAGTGATTGAAGGGCTTTCCGAAAAAATGGTCCGCCGTCATCCCCATGTTTTTGGTGATGTGCAGGCTGAAAATGAGGAAGATGTCCTGAAAAATTGGCAGAGCATTAAGCAGGAAGAAAAGGGAGAAAAACAGGAATCTATGATGGATTCAGTCCCGAAATCATTCCCGAACTTAATGAGAGCGACTGAAATCCAGAAAAAAGCAGCGAAAGTCGGCTTTGACTGGAAGGAAGTAGAGCCTGCCTGGGAGAAGGTAAAAGAAGAGATTGCCGAATTCGAGAAGGAAGCTGCGGATTTCAGCGCGGAGATGGAGCCGGAATTTGGCGACATCCTGTTCGCTCTTGTGAATATTGCACGTTTTTATAAAATTGATGCCGAAGAAGCAGTGAGAAAAACAAATGAAAAATTCATCCGCCGTTTTAAGTATGTGGAAGAACGGGTAATGATGAGCGGCAGAACATTTGAAGACTTTACACTCGAACAGCTCGATGAATTCTGGAATGAGGCAAAATCCAAAGGCTATTAATAGAGGAGTGGCATACATGAGATTAGATAAATTTTTAAAAGTATCAAGACTTATCAAAAGAAGAACACTGGCTAAAGAGGTGTCTGATCAGGGAAGGATTACGATAAATGGACAGCAGGCGAAAGCAAGCTCCACTGTTAAAGTGGGAGATGAGCTTCAAGTCCGCTTCGGCCAGAAGCTGGTAACGGTCAAGGTGGAACGTCTCCAGGAAACGACCCGCAAGGAAGAAGCGGCTAACATGTACTCAATTGTGAAGGAAGAAAAAGTGGAATCGGAAGCATAAGCTAGCCTGCATTGTCCGATAACCGGAAACAAGCGGAATTTCTGTTTCCAAATCAGCAGAGCTCCTGCTTTTCATCACGGCTTGTTCTATTTTTTTCCCCCCATTCATAAACATGTACAAAAAGGTTGTACTATGTGATTGCGGGGGATGAATAATGAGTCAATATTATGAGCCAAATTCAAACAAAACCAATACTCAGGAACATGATGTCATTATGAGAGGCAGAAGGCTGCTTGATATTACAGGTGTTAAACAGGTGGAAAGCTTTGATAATGAAGAGTTTTTACTCGAGACCGTAATGGGCTTCCTGGCGATTAGAGGGCAGAACCTTCAGATGAAGAATCTGGATGTGGACAAGGGAATTGTTTCCATTAAAGGGAAGGTATTTGACCTTGTTTATATTGACGATCAGAATGGAGATAAAGCTAAAGGTTTCTTTAGCAAGTTGTTCCGATGACGCTGACTACTCAATTTTTGACCATGCTGGCGATGATTGGCATGGGAAGTGTATTTGGGGCTGCCCTTGATACGTATAATCGTTTTCTGCAAAGGACTAAGCGGAAAAGCTGGCTTGTTTTTATTAATGATATTCTTTTTTGGGTAGTACAGGGTCTGGCAATCTTCTATATATTATTCCTGGTGAATAAGGGTGAACTGAGGTTTTACATTTTCATTGCTTTGCTGTGCGGTTTTGCCGCTTATCAAAGTTTATTTAAAAAAATGTATCTGCGGGTATTGGAGATTTCCATCCGGATGGCGATCTCCATATACCGCTTTTTCGTGAAGGCTGTAACTATCCTTATTTATAAACCCATTCAGGGTCTGATTATGGCATTAATTGCGATTGCCGTCATGCTTGGAAAAGGACTTTATTCCCTTCTAAAAGTCATTATTCGAGTCCTTTGGTTCACCTTGAAGGCAGCTTTTCTGCCTGTCAAATGGATTTTGTCACTTTTATGGAAACTTTTGCCGAAAAAGATTAAAAAAACAGTCGAGAAGTTATATAATAAATTGGCAGGATATTTACAGCGGATAAAGAATTATGTTTTAAAATGGACAGCAAAGTGGAAAAAACCTAAAGAGTAAGGAGGGAGTGCGGAAGTGAGTGCCACCAAGAAGAAAAATGTAGCCAAAATGGAAACCAGCTATGTCAAACAGCAGGAAGAAGCAGAGATCAGTGCAGGCCGTAAGAAAAAACTTTTATTTCGCAGATTAGCAGCATTTTTTACACTGGCAGCTGTCGTTTCTTTTTTTATGATCACCACACTCGTTTCGCAGTCTGCTGCTCTGGAAGAAAAAGTGGAAGAGAAAAACAGGCTGGATCAGGAGCTTTCTGATCTGAAGAAAAAAGAAGTTATGCTTGAAGAAGAAATTGTTAAGCTGAATGATGATGAGTATATCGCGAAGCTTGCCCGCAAAGATTATTTCCTATCTGACAATAATGAAATCATTTTTAACCTCCCTGAAGAAGAGACGGAAAAAGAAAAGAAAAAAGAAAAAAAGGCCGACTGACGCTATATTGACACTCTTTTTTTGGTTTCTGTATAATATATAAAAAGTTTCACTTTATATCTTTCAAGGAGGCAGTTTTTTTAATGTCAATCGAAGCAGGCAGCAAGTTAACAGGAAAGGTCACAGGCATTACAAATTTCGGAGCATTTGTGGAGCTGCCGGATGGCTCAACCGGTTTGGTGCACATAAGTGAAGTCGCTGACAAATATGTAAAAGATATTAATGAACACCTAAAAGTGGGTGACATGGTTGAAGTGAAAGTCATTAATGTCGAAAAGGACGGCAAGATTGGATTATCCATTAAGAAGGCAAAAGTCCGGCCTGAGCGTTCTGAGAGACCTGAAAGAGGAGACAGAAAGGAATTCAGACCGAATTCAAATTCTGGCCGCCCTCGCCAAAACCGGCCAAACGACCATCGCCCTAAAGAGAACTTTGAAGCCAAAATGGCCCGTTTCCTGAAGGACAGCGAAGATCGTCTATCATCGCTGAAGCGTCATACTGAATCCAAGCGCGGAGGAAGAGGAGCTAGGCGAGGCTAACTTGCTGCTGATTGATCTATATAGCAGGATGGAAAACAAGTCCGAATAGGGCTTGTTTTTTTGTGCTGGCTAACGCTGATTCAAACATCAAAAAAACGCCAGCCTAAGGCTGACGCTCTTTTGAAATGACCCGTACGGGATTCGAACCCGTGTTACCGCCGTGAAAGGGCGGTGTCTTAACCGCTTGACCAACGGGCCAGGATAAAATTGTGTTATGCAGATCGC
Source organism: Cytobacillus sp. GQ23 (assembly GCF_059758675.1). Taxonomy (NCBI): domain Bacteria; kingdom Bacillati; phylum Bacillota; class Bacilli; order Caryophanales; family Bacillaceae; genus Cytobacillus; species Cytobacillus sp. GQ23. The sequence continues at coordinate 20,983 of NZ_JCAXER010000031.1, read as the reverse complement.
CTCAAAGCGCTTCCGCATTTCTTAGATAGCGGCGGAGGGGATCGAACCCCCGACCTCACGGGTATGAACCGTACGCTCTAGCCAGCTGAGCTACACCGCCAAATTTCAATAGATTAATAGTTGTGCTCTTAAGCACAAAATTTATAATACAAACTTTTAAAAAGGAAGTCAATAAGATATTGAAAGAAATATGTCGTAAACCTCCCTTCCGCCTTCGTCAATTTTTTCCATGCTTCGCTTTCGGCAGAAAGCTGTCATTCCAGCGGTTTGTTTACTTTTTTTGTCAGATTATAAATGGACTCCGGAAGTTTCAATCTTAAATCATGTTATCTATCCCCATATATAGTGGAAAACCGTCGAACGAAAAGCCGGGGCTTGTCCGCTATTTTGACAAACTTTTGGAACAGATGAATTTATAATTGTCAGCAACGATAAAAAAATGGGGAGTGTAGTTTAATGGAAAAGGTAGAAAGGAATGTAATGGAGCCGATCGGGGAAGTTCCCTTCAACAAACCGAAACTGGATATTGCCAAAGGCTTAAAAAAACTCCAATCAGGGCTGGAGAATTTCTTTCTGAAAAAAGGCTATGTTCTGCTGATCATTGGCTTTTTGCTTGGAAGAGCCTTGATATTGGCGAAGCTTACCCCATTCAGCCTTCCGTTTTTTGCAGCGGTTTATTTCATACGAAGGGATAAGGCGCCGCTTGCATTAGTGGGACTGATCGCAGGAGCTGCCACATTATCCATATCCGATGCTGTATCCGCTTTTGGCATCACCTTCATCTTTTTATTTGCCTTCCGGGTCTCAAAGAAATGGCTGACTAATGAAATCCGGGCACTGCCTTTTTATGTATTTTTCACTCTTTTAACAGGCAAGCTCCTGGAGGCTTTCATTATGAAGGGCAAGCTGACTTTATACGATGGCATGATGGCCGGGGTTGAGTCGAGCCTGGGCTTCATCCTGACACTTATTTTTCTGCAGGGACTGCCCCTGCTATCAATAAATAAGCGCAGACAATCACTGAAAACCGAAGAAATTGTCTGTCTGATCATTATGCTGGCTTCAGTCATGACGGGAACCATCGGCTGGACAGTCTATGATCTTTCCGTGGAGCATATTATGTCACGCTATCTTGTCCTGCTCTTCGCATTTGTAGCAGGAGCGACAGTCGGTTCCACAGTAGGGGTGGTAACCGGCCTGATTTTCTCTCTTGCGAATATATCAAGCTTTTATCATATGAGTCTGCTTGCTTTTGCGGGCCTTTTAGGCGGCCTTTTAAAAGAAGGCAGGAAGTTGGGAGTGGCGTTCGGCCTGCTGATTGCGACACTGCTTATGGGCATGTATGGAGAGGGCAGCGGAAACCTTATGAAAACTTTGTCAGAAACAGGTGCAGCCATCTTCTTATTTTTATTAACCCCGCAGGTGTTAACGATGAAATTGGCCAAACACATCCCGGGAACGCCTGAATATGCGGCAGAGCAGCAGCAATATATGAGAAAAATGCGTGATGTGACAGCACAGCGCGTTGCCCAGTTTTCAAGTGTCTTTCAGGCCCTTTCCAAAAGCTTTTCCTCTCATGATGAGCCGTCTCAATGGGAAGAGGACAGTGACAGGGAAGTGGATTATTTCTTAAGCAATGTAACGGAAAAAACCTGTCAGACCTGCTTTAAGAAGGATCACTGCTGGTCAAAGAACTTTAATACAACCTATGACTATATGATGGATATTATGCATGATGTGGACAATAACGAAGGTGCCCTTTCTCCTAAACTGGCAAGAGAGTGGGAAAAGTACTGCACAAGATCGAAAAAAGTGACAGAAGCCGTCCAGCAGGAGCTGACTTATTATAAAGCGAACCAAAAGCTGAAGAAGCAGGTTCAGGAAAGCAGAAGGCTGGTAGCTGACCAGCTGCGGGGTGTTTCGGAGGTAATGGGTGACTTCGCCAAAGAAATACAGAGAGAGCGGGAAAATCATCATAAACAGGAAGAACAAATCCTCGAAGCACTTCAGGAGTTTGGCATCCATATTGAACAGGTGGAAATATACAGTCTGGAGCAGGGAAATGTCGACATTGATATGACCATCCCATATTGCCAGGGCCATGGGGAATGTGAGAAGCTCATTGCACCGATGCTATCTGATATATTAGGCGAAACGATATTAGTAAATTCAGAGGAATGTGCCGCCTTTCCGAATGGATACTGCCATGTCACATTCCGGTCAGCCAAGGCTTTCGTGGTTGAAACAGGCGTTGCCCATGCGGCCAAGGACGGGGGCTTAGTGTCCGGTGACAGCTATTCCACCATCGAGCTGGGCTGCGGCAAGTATGCGATTGCCATCAGTGATGGAATGGGCAATGGGGAAAGGGCACATGCGGAAAGTCAGGAAACACTTCAGCTTCTGCAGAAAATTCTTCAATCAGGAATAGAAGAGCAGGTTGCCATTAAATCCGTCAACTCCGTCCTTTCTTTGAGAACTACAGACGAAATTTTCTCGACCTTGGATTTGGCCATGATCGATCTGCAGAATGCTGACGCAAAATTTTTGAAAATTGGATCAACTCCAAGTTTCGTAAAAAGAGGCCCTAAAGTAATGAAGATTCAGGCCAGCAACCTTCCGATGGGCATCATTCAGGAATTTGATGTTGATGTGGTCAGTGAGCAGCTTAAAGCCGGTGACTTATTGATCATGATGAGTGATGGAGTATTTGAGGGTCCAAAGCATGTCGAAAACTTTGATTTGTGGATGAAGCGCAAAATATCCGAGTTGAGGACGGACGATCCGCAGGAAGTTGCCGATCTGATTATGGAAGAGGTCATCAGGTCAAGGTCCGGAAATATTGAGGATGATATGACTGTGGTGGTCTCAAAGGTGAAGCATAATACACCGAAATGGACAAGCATCCCTGTATACGCCATCCGCCAAAAGGCCAACTGATTAATTTGCTCATCGAGTAGTATTTATATGTATAATTCCCCTCCAATCAGTCGAAAATGCTAACAACTCAATTGTGGAGGGGAGTTTCAAAATGAAAACAGGAACACTGAAGCAGATTTTATTGATAACGGATGGCTGTTCAAATCAGGGTGAAGATCCCATTGCTATGGCGGCTTTAGCCAAGGAGCAGGGAATAACGGTGAATGTAATCGGAGTTATGGAGCAGGATGTCATTGATGAACAGGGAATGAATGAAATAGAAGGTATTGCAATGTCAGGAGGAGGAGTCAGTCAGGTAGTCTACTCTCAGCAGCTATCACAGACTGTACAGATGGTGACAAGAAAAGCTATGACACAGACTCTGCAGGGAGTGGTGAACAAAGAGCTCCAGCAGATCCTCGGCGGCCCCAAAACAATGGATGATCTCCCGCCGGATCAGCGCGGCGAAGTGATGGAGGTCGTGGATGAATTGGGTGAGACCGTCGAGCTTGAAGTGCTGGTCCTCGTTGATACCAGTGCAAGCATGAAGCATAAGCTTCCGACTGTTAAGGAAGCCTTGCTGGACCTGTCCTTAAGCCTCAATGCCCGCTCTGGTGATAACCGTTTTTCCGTATTTGTATTTCCCGGGAAAAAGAAAGATGTCGAAAAACTGCTTGATTGGACACCGAATCTTGAATCGCTGACCAGCATATTCTCGAAATTGACAACAGGCGGGATTACACCAACAGGCCCGGCCATTCAAGAGGCATTAAATCATTTCAAGAAAAAACGTTCATTAAGGAGTCTGCTTTCCCGTGATGATGAATCATTCTTTGAAGAGTCAGTGTAAAGTAAACCCTGGTACTGTGATTGAAGGAAAATGGCACCGCAGCCGATATACCATTGTAAAGGAATTGGGCTATGGTGCTAATGGGATTGTTTATCTCGCCAAAAACCAAAATCAGCAGGTTGCTTTGAAAATGAGTGATAACGGGATGTCCATCACGTCCGAAGTGAACGTCCTTAAATCCTTTGCAAAGGTCCAAGGCTCTGCCCTCGGGCCTTCTTTGCTTGATGTCGATGATTGGGAACGAAGGAGCGGCAAGGTTTCATTCTATGTAATGGAATATATTCAGGGGCCTGATCTGCTGACATTCATTCAGCAGAAGGGGCCATCCTGGACCGGTGTTTTATTGGTACAGCTTCTGAACGATCTGGATGCGCTGCATAAAGCAGGATGGGTGTTTGGTGATTTAAAGCCGGATAATCTAATCGTAACAGGTCCTCCCTCGAGAATACGCACCATTGATGTGGGCGGCACTACCATTCAGGGCAGGGCAATAAAAGAATTTACCGAGTTCTATGATCGCGGTTATTGGGGTTTGGGGACCAGAAAGGCTGACCCTGCTTATGATCTCTTTGCTGCAGCCATGATTTTAATCAATACGGCATACCCAAAAAGGTTTGCCAAGACAACGGGTGACCTTAAACAGCTCAAAATGATGGTCCGCCAAAAGAAAGAACTGCTGAAATACGAAGATGTTATTCTGAATGCACTGCAGGGCGGGTATAGCTCAGCAGGTGAAATGAGAAATGATATGCTCCAGCTCACTCGTGCAAATCCGGTGCAAAGAAGTATGGTAAGCAGGAATCCTGGAAAAACAGCCAGCCAGCAGCCAGCCAGCAGGCAAATGCGCAGGCAGAAAAGTAAAAAAGGGAGCTTCTTTGAAACTCTGCTTATTACTCTTATTGTCACCCTGCTATATTTCATATATATTTATGGGCAGCTGATGTGAATTTCAAAGAAATGAAACTTTCCTTCCTGTGACCCGTATTATAATCTTAATCCCTTTTGATATTTTTCCTTAAAAAGTGATATGCTTTTCTATAGGAAGGATTATGCTGCCCTTTGCAGGGGTAATAGTAAATATATCTAAATAGGATAAGGAAGAAGCCTATGCTCGAAGAGAAAGTGAGTGCTTTCCTTAAGAAAAAGGGATTGAATTTAAAAGGTAAGAAAATAGTAATTGGTGTATCAGGCGGGCCGGATTCCATCGCCCTGCTCCATTATTTTTGGAGCCGGCAGCAGCATCAGCAGACAGAACTGATTGCCGCACATGTCGATCATATGTTCAGAGGTGAAGAATCCCTTCAGGACGCCATGTTTGTGAAAGATTACTGCAGAGACAAAGCCATTCCATTTGAAATGGAAAGAGTGAATGTGCCTGAGTATATGGAGAAGTCCGGGAAGAGTTCACAGACAGCTGCCAGGGATTGCCGCTACAGCTTTTACCAAAGAACAGCCGATAAATATGGGGCAGATTATATTGCGCTTGGGCATCATGGAGATGATCAGGTTGAAACCATCTTAATGCGCCTTACAAGAGGAAGCACAGGCAGCGCCAGAGCCGGAATTCCCTTTACGCGTCCGTTCGGCGATTATACGATTATCCGTCCGTTCCTGTGCTTGAACAGAGCTGAAATCGAACACTATTGTCTGAAGGGGTCTCTTAACCCAAGGCGGGATCCAAGCAATGAAAAAGGCATATACAGCCGCAACCGCTTCAGGGCAGAAGTGCTCCCATTCCTGAGAAAAGAAAATCCTCAGGTGCATGAGCATTTTCAAAAATTCAGTGAAGATTTGCAAAGTGATGAAGCATATCTGCAGGAATTAACCGTCCATAAAATGAATACAGTAATGAAAAAGAATGCCAATGGGGAAATTAGTGTGGATATTGATGCTTTTGAGGCAATGCCAATGCCTTTACAAAGGAGAGGGATTCAACTAATATTAAACTATCTTTATAAGGAAAGGCCGGCATCGTTATCGGCTTCTCATATAGAGAGTGTTTTTTCCTTAATGAAAAGTCCTCATCCATCGGGAAATTTAGATTTTCCAGGCGGTTTACATATTGTACGCTCCTACCGGCAATGCCACTTTTTATTCCCGAAGGAACCTGTACAATCCTATCGATATGAAATCTTCAAACCTGCAAGCATAAAACTCCCAAACGGCGGATCGATTATTCTTGAATATGCTGACTGTCCTGATGGAAATCTAAACAATGAAACCCTTGTATTAGACAGGGACGGTGTTTCTTTTCCAATCATTATCAGGACAAGAGAAAAGGGAGACCGTATGACGCTTAAAGGGATGCAGGGGTCCCGAAAGATTAAGGATATTTTCATCGATCATAAAATACCGCTGCATGATCGGAAAACCTGGCCAATCGTGACAGATGCACAGGGCAGGATCCTATGGGTGCCAGGTTTGAAGAAGTCGCATGATGATAGGCAGCAGCAATCCTGCTCAAGTTATATTATTTTACAATACATAAAGCAATGATCTTCTAGGGGGCACAAAAAATGATGAAGAATGATATTGAAAAAGTACTGATTTCGGAAGAGGAGCTGCAGGATAAGATTAAATCCCTTGCTGCTGAACTTACGGAAGAATACCAGGATCGATTTCCGCTTGCCATTGGGGTTTTAAAAGGGGCAATGCCTTTCATGAGCGACCTTTTAAAGCGTGTGGATACATATCTTGAGATGGACTTCATGGATGTATCAAGCTATGGGAATTCAATGGTATCTTCAGGAGAAGTCAAAATTCTGAAAGACCTTGATACTTCTGTGGAAGGCAGAGATATTCTGATCATTGAAGATATCATCGACAGCGGCTTGACACTCAGCTACCTGGTTGAGCTGTTCCGCTACAGAAAAGCGAAAAGCATTAAGATTGTAACACTGCTTGACAAGCCAACAGGAAGAAAGGCTGATATCAAAGCGGATTATGTAGGGTTTATTGTTCCTGATGCGTTCGTAGTCGGATATGGCCTGGACTATGCGGAGAAGTACCGCAATCTTCCTTATATTGGAGTGCTGAAGCCGGAAGTATACAGCAATAACGATTAAGGAAATCCTAAGCATGATCTTGGATTAAAGCCCTTTACTGAAACAAGAATCACCCGGTTTTAAGAAGTCTAATTCCTTGTATTGGCATGATTTTCTATGATACTATACACTATAGTTTGTTTACCGTGGGAGGAGGTAAGGGATGAATCGGATCTTCCGGAATACCATCTTTTATTTATTAATATTTTTAGTCATTATTGGAGTTGTCAGCTTCTTTAATGGCAACAATGAACCAACGGAGCACATCTCTTATAATAAATTTGTTGATCATTTGGAAAGCGGCGATGTTACGTCCATTTCCCTTCAGCCTGAGAGAGGTGTTTTTGAAGTACGGGGTAAGCTTAAGGGATATGAGGAAGGCAAATTCTTCCTGACTTATATCATGAACAATGATAATATCCTTGACCGTGTGGACCAATTAGCCCAGACATCAGATGTTGATGTTATGCCGGCTAAGGAAACAAGCGGCTGGGTTACATTCTTTACGTCAATCATTCCTTTCATCATCATCTTCATTCTATTCTTCTTCCTGCTGAATCAGGCGCAGGGCGGAGGCAGCCGAGTGATGAACTTTGGCAAAAGCAAAGCCAAGCTGTATGATGAAAGCAAAAAGAAAGTGCGCTTTAAAGATGTTGCAGGCGCCGATGAAGAAAAGCAGGAGCTTGTTGAGGTCGTTGAATTCCTTAAAGACCCGCGCAAGTTTGCTGAATTAGGAGCGAGAATTCCTAAAGGGGTTCTTCTTGTAGGACCTCCGGGAACAGGTAAAACCTTGCTTGCACGGGCAGCTGCCGGTGAAGCGGGCGTTCCGTTCTTCTCTATAAGCGGTTCTGATTTCGTTGAAATGTTCGTTGGTGTGGGTGCTTCCCGTGTCCGCGACTTATTCGAAAATGCGAAAAAGAATGCGCCATGTATTATTTTCATCGATGAAATTGATGCTGTAGGGCGTCAGCGTGGTGCCGGCCTTGGCGGCGGACATGATGAACGCGAGCAGACCCTAAATCAGCTTCTTGTTGAAATGGATGGATTTGGAGCAAATGAAGGAATTATCATCATTGCTGCCACAAACCGACCTGATATTCTTGACCCGGCATTATTGCGTCCGGGACGTTTTGACAGACAGATTACAGTTGACCGCCCGGATGTCAAAGGCCGTGAAGCAGTGCTTAAAGTACATGCCCGCAACAAGCCTTTAGATGAGTCGGTTAACTTAAAGAGCATTGCAATGCGCACTCCTGGATTTTCAGGTGCAGACCTTGAAAATCTATTGAATGAAGCAGCGCTTGTGGCTGCCCGCCGCAATAAGAAAAAAGTCGATATGGAAGATATCGATGAAGCAACAGACCGCGTTATTGCTGGACCAGCCAAGAAGAGCCGTGTTATTTCCCAAAAGGAAAGAAACATTGTTGCCTTCCATGAAGCAGGTCATACAGTCATCGGTTTGGTGCTTGATGAAGCAGAGATGGTTCATAAGGTTACAATCGTGCCTCGCGGCCAGGCCGGCGGATATGCGGTTATGCTTCCAAAAGAAGACCGCTACTTCCAGACGAAGCCTGAGCTTCTCGACAAAATTGTCGGATTGCTTGGCGGACGTGTGGCTGAAGAAATCGTCTTCGGTGAAGTAAGCACAGGTGCCCATAATGACTTCCAGCGTGCGACAGGCATTGCCCGCCGCATGGTAACCGAATTTGGAATGAGCGACAAGCTAGGACCATTACAGTTCGGTCAGTCTCAGGGCGGCCAGGTATTCCTTGGACGTGACTTCCATAATGAGCAGAACTATTCAGATGCAATCGCATATGAAATCGATCTTGAGATCCAGCGCATAATCAAGGAATCTTATGAAAGAGCAAGAAAGCTCTTAACAGAAAACCGTGATAAGCTGAATCTGATTGCAAATACCTTGCTTGAAGTTGAAACGCTTGATGCAGAACAAATCAAGCACTTATCAGACCATGGCAGACTGCCTGACCGTTCAGCGACTTCCATTTCAACAGATGAAGATGTGAAAGTAAACATTAGCATCAAGAAAGACGATCCTGCTGAAACAGGCGAAATCACTGAAACAAGGGAAGGCTCAAGTCCAGCTGAAGCGGATGTGCCACCTGCCATCGACGAAGAACGCAAAGACAGATAATCATCGAAAAGCGCCTCCAGGGGCGCTTTTTTTTGCCGCAAAATATCAATTCCCAGGCTGCCCGGAATTTTCGATTACACGAATCAACAGCAGTTGTGATATGATGTTTTCAGTGAAAAAAAGCGTTTTAAATAATCATAAAGTGGTGAGAATGGTGATCTTTGTTTTCGACGTAGGGAATACGAATATCGTTCTGGGTGTCTATGACCAAGATGAATTAAAGCATCATTGGCGAATTGAAACCAACCGGAATAAAACAGAAGATGAATACGGGATGATTGTGAAGTCTCTGTTTGAGAATGTAAATCTTTCCTTTTCAGATATAGATGGCATTATCATTTCCTCTGTAGTGCCGCCAATCATGTTTTCGCTTGAAAGAATGTGCCAGAAATACTTCCGTGTAAAGCCCCTTGTGGTGGGGCCTGGAATCAAAACAGGCTTAAACATCAAGTATGAGAACCCCAGAGAAGTAGGGGCAGACCGCATTGTCAATGCTATAGCGGCCATTCATGAATATGGAAGCCCGTTAGTTATTGTCGATTTTGGAACAGCCACTACCTATTGCTATATCAATGAAAATAAGCAGTATATGGGCGGAGCCATTGCCCCGGGAATCGGGATTTCGACAGAGGCTCTTTATTCCCGTGCAGCGAAGCTTCCAAGAATAGAAATTGCCCGTCCTGACCATATTGTCGGAAAAAATACCGTATCTGCCATGCAGGCTGGAATTCTATATGGTTACGTCGGCCAGGTTGAAGGAATTGTCAAAAGAATGAAAGATCAGGCTGACGAACAACCGACTGTCATTGCTACAGGCGGCCTTGCAGGGCTCATCGCACAGGAGTCGGATATTATCGATGTTGTGGATCCTTTTTTAACTTTAAAGGGTCTGCAGATTATTTATAAACGAAATATGGAAAACATAAAAAAATAGTACTTTTTGAAATTCGAAAATTGTCTTGCGCAAGCGTCTACCCCCTCGAGGTATCGGGGGTGGGCAAGGCGCTTGCGCTTTTCGTGGAAAGGAGCAAAAAATGAGCGATTATTTAATTAAAGCACTTGCATATGATGGACAAGTCCGTGCCTATGCATCCCGTACCACCGAAACAGTTGGAGAGGGCCAGCGCAGACATTATACATGGCCAACCGCATCAGCTGCTTTGGGAAGAGCCATGACGGCAGGCGTGATGATGGGTGCCATGCTGAAAGGCGATAACAAGCTGACCATAAAAATTGAAGGCGGCGGTCCGATTGGCGCCATTCTGGTAGACAGCAATGCAAATGGAGAGGTGCGCGGATATGTAACAAATCCGCAGACGCACTTCGATCTGAATGAGCAGGGCAAGCTTGACGTGCGCCGTGCGGTCGGCACTGAAGGGACCCTGACTGTCGTGAAGGACATCGGAATGAGGGAACACTTCACAGGACAGGTCCCGCTGATTTCCGGAGAACTTGGGGAAGACTTCACTTATTACTTTGTTACTTCTGAACAGGTGCCTTCTTCAGTTGGGGTGGGTGTTCTCGTTAACCCTGACAACTCCATTCTTGCTGCAGGGGGATTCATTCTGCAGCTCATGCCGGGAACAGGTGAAGAGACGATTACTTTAATTGAGAACAGACTGAAAGAAATTCCGCCTGTATCGAAATTGATCCAGCAGGGCTTAACGCCTGAAGAGCTATTGGAAACAATTCTTGGCAAGGACAATGTAAAGTTTCTTGAAAAGCTTCCTGTGTCCTTTACCTGCACATGTTCAAAAGAGCGTTTTGCGAATGCGATCATCAGTCTCGGAGAAGAAGAAATCCAGCAGATGATCGATGAAGATGGCCAGGCTGAAGCTGCCTGCCACTTCTGCAACGAGAAATATCATTATACAAAAGAAGAACTGGAAGAATTAAAGACCGAAGTAAATTGAAAAGATAAGCGTTTGCCGGTCTCCTAGGTTCGCCTGAGGCCGGGGCATGCGCTTTTGTTTTTTGAACTTGGAGAAATGTCCAGCTTCAGTGCCTGCCCTTCGAGGCATTGGGAGGGTAAGGTGCTTGCGCTTTTCTTAGGGGGAGGAGTACTTGGAAAAGAGACTGCTTTTAATAATCATTGCCGGTTTAGTACTGCTGAATCTTATCACATTGGCCTTTTTGCTTTTTAAAGGCGATGGCAGCGGGGAAGCAGTCGCAAAAATCGGCGGAGAAAAGATCACCCGCCAGGAATGGCTGAGTGAGATGGAAACAAAGTACGGAAAAAGCACCTTAAGCGAACTAATTGATCAAAAGGTCATTGAAGAAGCCGGGAAAAAATACGGGGTCAAGATCTCTGATAAGGCAGTAGAGCTTGAGCTGAAAATGGTCAAGACGATGTACGGCGGCAATTTCACTGATGAGATGAGTGAAGACAAATGGCGCAGGCAAATAAAGAACAATCTTATTCTTGAAGAGCTGCTGACGGCAGATGTCTCTGTCTCAGAAGAGGAAATGAAGAGCTACTATAATGAGAACAGCAGCCAATTTCATGTACCTGATACCTATCACATCTCTCAAATCATTGTGAAAACAAAAGAAGAAGCAGAACAGACATTGAAGGAGCTGAAAGAAGGCTCCAGCTTCTCTGTGCTGGCGATGGAACGATCGATTGATGAATTCACTGCTAACCAGGGGGGGAATGCAGGGTATGTCAGTGAAGATGATGAACATATACCGGCTGAAGTCTTTAAACAGGTCAAAAAACTTAAGCCCGGCAAATGGACCAAGCCGATTAAAACAGAAGATGGCTATGCGATTGTCATGCTTCACGAGCATTTAAAGGGAGAAAAGTATTCCTTTAAAGAGGTAAAGAACATGATTCGCCGCCAGATTGCTCTTGAGCAGATGGATGTTCCTGTCTCTGCCAAACCATTCTGGAAAGAGACCGATGTGGAATGGTACTATGGTGAGCAATAAATAAAAAAACGCGGAGTGAATTCCGTGTTTTTTTCTGCATAAAATGAGTATCATGAATAGAGATGGGTAATTGTCTATAATGACAAAAGTATGAATTTTCTTTTAAATACGGAGCAATTTCGTTGACATTCCCATTGGAAGTTGGTAAATTTATATTAAACCAATAAAAATAGTCGGAAATAAGGAGTGGGGAAAATGGTACGTGTAGCAAATTCAATTGCAGATCTTGTTGGGCATACACCAATTGTGAAACTAAACCGTTTAGTTGATGATAATAGCGCAGATGTTTATCTGAAATTGGAATACATGAATCCGGGGAGCAGCGTTAAAGACCGTATTGCCTTGGCAATGATCACCGCAGCAGAGAATGATGGCAGTCTTAAGCCAGGTGATACCATCATTGAACCGACAAGCGGAAATACAGGAATCGGATTAGCCATGATTGCCGCAGCAAAAGGCTATAAAGCCGTTCTTGTAATGCCGGAGACAATGAGTATGGAGCGCCGCAACCTGCTTCGTGCATACGGTGCTGACCTTGTCCTCACACCTGGACCGGAAGGAATGGGCGGTGCAATCCGCAAAGCGCAGGAGCTTGCAAAGGAGAATGGCTATTTCGTGCCTCAGCAGTTTGAAAACCCTGCGAACCCTGAAATTCACCGTTTAACAACAGGACCTGAAATCACAGAGCAAATGGGCGACCAGCTGGATGCTTTTATTTCTGGAATTGGAACAGGCGGAACGATTTCAGGAGCCGGCCAGGTACTTAAAGAAAAATATAAAGACATCAAAATTTACGCAGTAGAGCCAACTGATTCACCTGTCTTATCAGGCGGAAAGCCTGGCCCGCATAAAATCCAGGGAATTGGAGCGGGATTTGTGCCGGATACACTTGATACGAAGATTTATGATGAAGTGATCCAGATTTCGAACGATGAGGCATTTGAATATGCCCGCCGCGCGGCCAAGGAAGAAGGAATTCTTGGCGGGATTTCCTCCGGTGCGGCGATCAGTGCGGCTCTGAAGGTGGCAAAAGAGCTTGGCAAGGGCAAGAAGGTTCTGGCCATTCTCCCAAGTAACGGCGAACGTTATTTAAGTACTCCTTTATACCAATTTGATGCTGAATAATTGATAGAACAGCGGTCTTCGATGGCCGCTGTTTTTTGTTGTATCGGGAACGGCAAAAATTGGTGAGTATACGCTTCAGCTTTTGTTAATAAAAATTATGAAAGCGTGCCCTGTATCATGTATGATGAAAAATGAGAACTATATAGGGGTGACTTTCAATGAAGCATCTACAGATCCACGCAAAGAAAATACCATATACATATAACCATTTTTTCCGTACATACCGCTCGCTGTCCGAGGGATTGCCGCATCATGTTTTGCTGGAAAGCGGACGGGGCGGCAGATACAGTATTGCAGCTCTTGAGCCGGATGCCATTTTAACAGGCAAAAATTCAAAACTTGAAATTGCTGCAGACGGCGAAAAACAGGTGCTTGAAGGCAACCCCCTTCACCTGATGCAGGAATGGCTGAACCAATATAAAGCAGATAAGCTTGAAGAACTTCCTGACTTTCAGGGAGGTGCAATTGGGTTCATCAGCTATGATTATGCACGCTATATCGAAAAGCTTCCAAATGAAGCACGGGATGATCTGCAAATACCTGATATCCACTTTTACATTTATAAAGAATGCTTTGTCTTTGATCATGAAACTGAAATGCTATGGCTTATTCTCTTATATGAAAAAGGGGAGGAGCATTCCATTGAGGAACGGGCAGAGAATTGGGAGCAGAGATGGAAGAAGGATAGCGGAGAGCCTTCTGAGGCAGCGGGATGCAATGAGCCAGAACATGCACTTGGTGTATCCATGAATGAAGAAGAATTCCAGTCTGCTGTCCGGAGTGTACAGGACTATATTTCACAGGGAGATGTCTTTCAGGTGAATCTCTCGGTACGCCAAAGCCGCCCGATTCATATCCAGGCTATGGATGTATACGAGCAGCTGAGAGTGTTGAACCCTTCTCCGTACATGGGGTATTTCCACACGCCAGCCTACCAGCTTGTGAGCGCATCGCCGGAATTGCTGATTAAGAAAAAAGGAAACACCGTCAGCACGAGGCCAATTGCCGGGACAAGATCCCGTGGGAAGGATCATGAGGAGGACCTCAAGCTCGCCAATGAACTGATTGAAAATGAGAAGGAGCGTGCAGAGCATGTAATGCTGGTGGACCTGGAGAGAAATGATTTGGGAAGAGTCTCCAAATATGGGACTGTTGAAGTGGATGAGTTCATGGTCATTGAAAAATACTCTCATGTGATGCATATCGTTTCCAATGTAAAGGGAGAGCTTGCTGACGGCAAGAATGCAGTTGATATTATTGATGCTGTATTTCCCGGGGGAACGATCACAGGTGCTCCTAAGGTGAGGACCATGGAGATCATTGAAGAGCTTGAACCGGTCACAAGGGGACCATACACCGGCTCTCTTGGCTGGATCAATTTCAGCGGCGACCTGGAACTGAATATAATTATCCGCACCATGCTTGTTAAAGATGGACAGGCTCATGTGCAGGCAGGGGCAGGCATTGTCATAGACTCCAATCCGAAAAATGAATACAAAGAGTCGCTGAAGAAGGCGATTGCTCTATGGAAAGCAAAAGAACTCGCAGAACAGGCAAAAGGGGATCAGCTATGATTTATATGATCGATAATTACGATTCTTTTACGTATAATCTCGTGCAGTATCTCGGTGAATTAGGAGAAGAGCTGGTTGTCAAAAGAAACGATGAAACATCGATTCATGAAATAGGCAGTAGGCAGCCGAAGTTCCTGATGATCTCGCCGGGGCCGTGCAGTCCGAATGAAGCAGGCATCAGCCTGAAAGCCATTGAAGCTTTTGCAGGCAAAATCCCGGTCTTTGGCGTTTGTCTGGGACATCAGTCGATTGCTCAAGTATTCGGAGGCGATGTGGTGCAGGCAGAGCGCCTGATGCATGGAAAAACCTCTGACATTTTTCATGATGGGAAGACCATATTTAAAGACCTGCCCAATCCTTTTCCAGCTACCCGCTACCATTCGCTGATTGTTAAAAAGGAGTCACTGCCGGATTGTCTTGAGGTTTCGGCATGGACAGCCGAGGGAGAGATTATGGCCATTCGCCATAAAGACCTGCCTGTAGAGGGTGTCCAATTCCATCCGGAATCTATTATGACCACAGCCGGAAAGGAACTCCTCCAGAATTTTATTCAGCATTACAAAGCCTTACTGCAGGCAGAGGGGCTGTAAACTTTGTATATTTATATGAATGGGGAAGTTGTCAGGAAAGAGGAGGCCATGATCTCTCCTTTCGATCATGGCTTTTTATATGGAATGGGGCTGTTTGAGACGTTCCGTGTCTACAATGGGCATCCCTTTTTATTGGACGACCATCTGGAGAGGCTGAATCGAAGCCTTGAAGCCATAAACATCGAAGCCAGCTTCACCCGGGAACGAGTGCTCGCTGCCCTGGAGAAGCTGCTTGAGAGAAACGGATACGATAATGCCTATATCCGAATGAATGTGTCAGCGGGAAACGGAGAAGTTGGTCTGCAGACAACCCCTTACACAAATCCGAATACGATTATTTTCTGCAAACCGCTTCCGTCAAGAAGCAGAAGCGCAGAAAAGCAGGCAGTGCTGCTTGAGATTCCCCGCAACACTCCTGAAGGGGCAGAACGTCTGAAGTCCCACCATTTTTTAAATAATATTCTGGCAAAAAAAGAAGCGGGGGACGATCCTGGCACGGAAGGGATCTTTTTGACCAGGGATGGCTATCTGGCAGAAGGAATCACATCAAATTTATTCTGGATTTGTGATGGCCATCTATTTACCCCGTCTCTTCATACCGGCATACTTAACGGCATTACTAGGAAATTTGTGATCAGGCTTGCCGGGAAGCTGGGGATGAATGTGCTGGAGGGCATGTACAGGCCGGAAGCTGTACGGAATGCGGATGAAGTTTTTGTCACGAATTCCATCCAGGAAATTGTGCCAATTTCATCTTTTGACGGCCATTCAATGCCAGGGATATCCGGGAAGAAAACATCGGAGCTCCAGATGCACTATGAAAAGCACTGTGAACACTTATGGAGCAGGAAAGAACTACAGGAGGATTCATAATGTCTAATACAACCATTCAGTGTGGGCCATATACGTTGGATTACGAGAAGAAAACCATTGTAATGGGAATTTTAAATGCAACGCCTGACTCTTTTTCGGATGGAGGCAAATACAGCCATCAGGATCTGGCAGTCAAGCATGCTATCGAGATGGTGGAGAACGGAGCGGATATCATCGATGTAGGAGGAGAGTCAACACGTCCGGGATTTGATCCGGTTCCTGCAGACGAAGAGCTGAAGCGTGTTCTTCCTGTGATTGAGGCAATTTCCAAAGAAGTGGATGTTCCGATTTCGATTGATACCTATAAAGCTGATGTCGCCAGGCAGGCCGTTGAAGCCGGTGCCCATATTATCAATGATGTGTGGGGAGCTAAAGCGGATCCTGAAATGGCATCAACAGCAGCAGAAACAGGAGTTCCGATCATCTTAATGCATAATCGCAAGAACATGGAATACACATCCTTTTTCCGTGATGTTATGAATGACTTATACGAAAGCATTGCGCTTGTAAAGTCTGCAGGTGTAACAGACGAGAATATTATCCTTGACCCGGGCATCGGCTTTGCCAAAGACTTGAACTATAACCTGGAAATGATGAGGGATTTGGACAAGCTGGTGGCTGTCGGGTATCCTGTGCTGCTTGGCACATCGAAGAAGCGGATGATTGGAACCATTCTGGACCTTCCGGTTGAGGAGCGGACAGAAGGAACGGGGGCAACGGTCTGCTATGGCATTCAAAAGGGCTGCCAGATGATCCGTATCCATGATGTAAAGGAAATGAGCCGAATGGCTAGAATGATGGACGCTTTAATGGGAAAAGGTGAATACGATGGATAAAATATATGTGAATAGAATGGAGTTTTATGGATACCACGGTGTTTTTCCGGAAGAAACACGCCTTGGCCAGCGCTTTGCTGTTGACCTGACTGTGGAAGTAGACCTGAAAAAGGCGGGGGAAACAGATAATCTAGATGACTCCATTAACTATGGTGAGCTGTATACAGTGTGTAAAGAGGTTGTGGAAGGAAAGCCATATAAGCTGGTTGAAGCGGTAGCAGAAAAGCTGGCAGCAGAACTTCTTTCCCGTTTCCCGCTCATACTGCAGCTGACGGTCAAAGTGATCAAGCCGGATCCGCCGATTCCCGGCCACTATCAATCAGTAGCTGTTGAGATTACAAGAGGCAGATCATGAGGACCACTGCTTTTATTGCGCTCGGCTCGAATATCGGCAGCCGTTTTGACCACCTGAAGAAAGCAGTTGAGATGGTTGATCAGCTTCCGGAAACTGAAGTGGTAAATACTTCATCTGTTTATGAAACAGATCCGGTCGGTTATGAAGATCAGGAGCAATTTTTAAATATGGCAATCCAAATTTCTACCGGCTTAAATCCCTTTAAATTGCTGGATGCATGCCTGGATATTGAATTGAAGCTTGGGAGAAAAAGGGAAATCCATTGGGGCCCACGGACAATAGACCTTGACATTTTACTGTATAGTCACGAAAATATTGAAACAGAGAAGCTAATAGTTCCTCATCCTCGGATGCATGAAAGAGCATTTGTCCTTGTTCCTCTTTTAGAGATTGATTCCAGCATCAGGCTTCCGAAGATGGAGCGGCCCTTAATTTCAATACTGGAAGACATACCTGACAGAGAGGGAGTACGGATATGGAAGCAGAAAAATGGGGAAGACGTATTCGCGCTTTTCGAAAGCTAAAAGGATTTACGCAGGAGGGATTTGCAAAAGAGCTGGGTGTATCGGTTTCGATTTTAGGGGAAATTGAAAGAGGAAACCGCATGCCTGCACCGGCTTTAATCGAGCAAATCGCCATGGCGCTAAAAGTGACACAGGAAGAATTGGCTCCGAGACCGGAGCAAGATTAATATATATGTTTGATCAAGTATAAAGGGAGGTGCAATGATGTTTAAAATAGGTGATATCGAGCTGAAAAACCGTGTGGTACTTGCTCCGATGGCCGGAGTATGCAATTCTGCTTTCCGCCTGACTGTTAAAGAATTCGGAGCAGGGCTTGTATGTGCTGAGATGGTCAGCGACAAAGGCATTGTCTTTCAGAATGAAAGGACAATGAACATGCTTTATATTGATGAAAGAGAAAAGCCGCTAAGCCTGCAGATTTTCGGAGGCAAAAAAGAAACACTTGTAGAAGCGGCGAAATTTGTAGATCAAAATACGAATGCAGATATCATCGATATTAACATGGGCTGCCCTGTCCCTAAGATCACCAAATGTGATGCAGGTGCCAAGTGGCTTCTGGACCCAGATAAAATCTACGAAATGGTTTCTGCTGTAACAGCTGCAGTGGAAAAGCCGGTTACCGTAAAAATGCGGATGGGCTGGGATGAAGATCACATCTACGCTGTTAAAAACGCGCAGGCAGTTGAACGCGCAGGGGGAAAAGCGGTAGCCCTCCATGGCCGTACGCGCGTCCAGCTGTATGAAGGGCAAGCGAACTGGGATATTATCCGTGAAGTAAAGCAGAGCATTAACATTCCGCTGATTGGGAACGGTGATGTGGAAACACCCCAGGACGCCAAGCGCATGCTTGATGAAACAGGCTGTGACGGTGTGATGATCGGCCGGGCTGCGCTGGGAAACCCTTGGATGATTTACCGTACTGTTAAATACCTGGAGACCGGGGAATTAATGGGCGAGCCTTCTGTACGCGAGAAAATGGATGTGTGCATCCTTCATCTGGATCGCCTGATTGCATTGAAGAACGAGCATATAGCAGTCCGCGAAATGAGAAAGCATGCTGCGTGGTATCTGAAAGGAATCCGCGGGAATGCGAAGGTCCGCAATGGAATCAATGAATGCAATACAAGAGATGAATTGGTGACACTTCTTAATGCTCTTGCCATTGAAGCAGAAGAAAAAGAAAGAAGCCAAATACCGGCTGTTTAAGCTGCTTAAAGTTTGACAGGCTGACATTCTTTGCCTATAATACTTTTGATAAATGGAAACTGCCAGTGCATGAACTGGCAGTTTTTATTCTATTTAACTATTTAGGATGTCTGATTTACCATGTTTGTGTAAAATAATAGAGATATACATTTTTGAAGGATCGCAGAATTGTGCGTACATAAAAAGATTTACAAAATGGAGATGATTTCAGTGAGCCAGAGTCATGAAGAATTAAATGACCAGTTGAAAGTAAGACGCGAGAAAATGAACAGCATGCGCGAACAGGGAATGGATCCTTTCGGAAAACGTTTCGACCGTTCACACCAAAGTAATGAACTGATTGAGCATTATGGTGAGCTTGAGAAGGAAGAAATTGAAGAAAAGAACGTTTCTGTTACACTGGCAGGGCGCATCATGACCAAGCGCGGAAAAGGAAAAGCCGGATTTGCTCATATACAGGATTTATCAGGGCAAATTCAAATCTATGTCCGCAAAGACGCAGTTGGAGAAGAAAGCTACGCCGTTTTTGAGACTGCGGACCTTGGAGATATCGTTGGAATCAGCGGAAATCTCTTTAAAACAAAGGTAGGCGAACTGTCTGTTAAAGCGGAGGAATTTGTCCTTCTGACAAAATCCCTGCGTCCGCTTCCGGATAAGTTCCACGGATTAAAGGACGTTGAGCAGCGCTACCGCCAGCGTTACCTGGATCTTATTATGAGTGAGGAAAGCAAACGGACCTTCATTACAAGAAGCCGCATTATCCAATCCATGCGCCGCTACCTTGACAGCCATGGCTATCTTGAAGTTGAAACTCCTATGATGCATTCCATTGCAGGAGGAGCTTCTGCCCGCCCGTTTATTACTCACCATAATGCGTTGGATATGGAGCTTTATATGCGTATCGCGATTGAACTTCATCTGAAGCGCCTGATTGTGGGCGGCCTTGAAAAGGTCTATGAAATTGGCCGGGTATTCCGTAATGAAGGTGTATCTACACGTCACAACCCTGAATTCACTATGATTGAATTATACGAAGCGTATGCTGACTATAGAGATATCATGAGCCTTACTGAAAACCTTATTGCACATATTGCCCAAGAAGTGCTTGGTACAACTACTGTGCAATACGGCGAGTACGAAGTGGATCTAAAGCCTGAATGGAAAAGGCTTCATATGGTAGATGCCATTAAGGAATACACAGGGGTAGACTTCTGGAAAGAAACAAGCAAGGAAGAAGCCCAGCAGCTTGCCAAAGAACATGGCGTTGAAATCAAAGACAATATGGAATATGGTCATATTGTTAATGAATTCTTCGAGCAGAAGGTTGAAGAGAAATTAATTCAGCCTACATTCATCTATGGACATCCTGTTGAGATCTCGCCGCTTGCGAAGAAAAATGAGGAAGACCCTCGCTTTACCGATCGTTTTGAATTATTTATTGTAGCCCGTGAGCATGCAAATGCCTTCACTGAGCTGAACGATCCGATTGACCAGCGCGAGCGCTTTGAAGCACAGCTGAAAGAACGTGAAGAGGGCAATGATGAAGCTCATATGATGGATGATGATTTCATTGAAGCTCTAGAATATGGCATGCCGCCAACAGGCGGACTGGGCATTGGCATCGATCGTGTTGTCATGCTGCTGACAAATTCACCTTCTATTAGAGATGTTCTGTTATTCCCGTTAATGCGCCATCGTTAAAATTCAATAAAAAAAGGCAGAGTACAATGCGTACTCTGTCTTTTCTGTTATATGGGGAGTACAAATAATGCGTTTTTCCGGGCAGAATAATGGGAATATTTTTTCTTTCATTTTTGCGTATAAAAAAGATAAAAACATGTTGCATGTTGTCCTGTGAGGTGATATATTTATATTCGTTGCTGCAAGACAGCGACTTACGAAAAAAGATTTTAAAAAAAGTTATTGACTCAGATGATTGAATCTGATAAGATAATAAAGTCGCTCTTGAGCGGCGGATTGGTCTTTGAAAACTGAACGAACATA
>NZ_JCAXER010000030.1:0-59355 GCF_059758675.1 Cytobacillus sp. GQ23 | reverse complement strand
AGAGAGGTCGGGGGTTAGTCACCCCCTCCTACTCGATTAGGGTTATTAGTGGTTATTTGTATTCTTCTAAGACTTTCTCGATATATGAGTTTTCAACAACTTCTGAAACATCAATTTCTTTGTTGAGTCCTCCCAATTCTAATAGAAGTGCAGCAGATTCCTGCTGGGTCTCCACAATTTCTGGACTTACCGGTGTATTGGCCGGCACGGAGTTTTCCAGCACTCTCTCAATCACTTCTTTGTCCGTATTTTTCAGGTCTGCATATATTTCGGTTGCTTCATCTTTGTTTTCAAGCTGCCATCTTGTTGCTTTCTCCGTAACCTTAAGATAAAGTTCTACCAGTTCAGGATGTTCTTTTGCGAATTGTGTCCGGACAATTTGGAATCCGGGACTGAAGGTTCCAATTGTTTCGCCACTTGCGATGACTTTTGCGCTATTTTTGACTGCCTGAATGGATTGATAAGGTTCCCAGATGGCCCATGCATCCACTTTCCCTGTTTCAAAAGCCGGCTGTGCTTCATCTGGCTGAAGCTGGATGATTTCCAATTCTGACGGCTTGATGTTTTCCTTTTCCAGCAGGCGGTAGAGAAGGCCGTATGCACTGCTTCCTTTTGCAACCGCCACTTTTTTGCCCTTTAAATCCTTCACGGAAGTAATAGGGCTGTCTTTAGGCACCAGAATTGAGTCTCCTTTTTCCCCTGTACTGGCTACAGCAATTTCCTTAAAGTCAATTCCGCCGCTTTGTCCTGCAAGAACTGGAATATTTCCAACCCGGCCAAAGTCAATGCGGTTGGAGGCAATTGCTTCAAAGTAAGAAGGGCCGCTTTGGAATTCCGCCCATTTTACTTTTACTCCTGCTTTCTCAAACTCTTCTTCAAACCAGCCTTTGTGCTTGGCTAGCAGAATAGGCCATATGCTTTGCTGGATTCCTATTGTAACTGTTAGAGCCTTATCCTCCTTTTTATCCTCAGCATTACTGCCTCTGCCCGCCGATTGGGCTTGGCATCCTGACAGCAGACCGATCATCAATACAAAAATTACAAAAGACTTTACATGCTTCCAGCTTTTCATTTTCCATTCCCCCATTTTAAAAGTGAAAACTAAATTTAACGGTTCACCTGCCTTTTTCACCGATAAAAAAGAAAGGCCCTGCAGAGCAGCAAATCGCTACTCCACAGGGCCTTCAGCTGACTGATCGGCAATAATTAGATAATAACCATATTTTAATTCCTACAATTCATATTTGTCAAGTCGGTTTTAAGGGAGGACTGTATCTTATTTTATAGTTTTACAGCATATATGAGCCAGACAAACCGATTGAGCTGTTTAAACTGGACTGAAAAACCATTGGATTGAAAGATCTCCTTCAAAACAGGAATCGTTGTATAATACTCTGTTTCCAGATCCTGTGCCAGACTGAGAAAATGGTTCACTTTTGCCTCATTGATGAAATCCTGTTTAACCTCTTCACTTTTAAAAAGGGTATCGGCAAAAATTACTTTACCGCCCTTTGAAAGCAGAGAACTGTATTTTTTGATGGCTTCTGCTTTTTCGGCGTCCTCTAAGTGGTGGAAAGCGTAAGTACTAACAAGGGCATCTGCGGGACCATTTACTTGAAAGTCCAGAAAATCACCATTCAGCAATGGAACATCAGGAAGTTTACTGCGTGCTATTTCCCTCATGGCAGCAGAGGGTTCAATTCCAGTTACATTAGCCCCCTTTTCCAGAAGCTTTTGTGTCAAATTCCCTGTGCCTGCACCAAATTCAATTACATTGCCATCTGCAAGATTGGCCACCTCTTGAAGGATATTTTCATAATTCAAAAACACCTCCTGATATTCAAGGTCTTTACCGGTTACTGCCTGATCATAGGATTCTGCCCAATGGTCAAACAAGTCAACAAATTCACGGCCCATCGAAAAATCACTCCTTCTAATTCTTATAATACTTATTGGTATACTATGAATAAAGCTTTCGCTTGGCAACTTCGCATGATCTCTTAATTCTTAATTGACAAAAAAAGCGGTTAAAACATACTATACAAGTAGGAATAATAAGAATTAAATAAAACGCAGATAATATCCAACAATGTATTGGAGAGATTAAACAATCTTTGTAAAAAAACAGAGGTGCTGACAATGAATTATTACAGCAGTGTGAAAGAATTGATTGGAAACACCCCACTTGTGAAAATCAGCCATTATGCTATTCCGCAAGGGGTAAATGTTTTTGCGAAGCTTGAATATTTTAATCCTGGCGGCAGTGTAAAGGATCGGTTAGGGCAAAAGCTGATTCGGACAGCGATAGAGGGCGGGCTTCTCCCGGAAAATGGGACTGTCATTGAACCAACTGCAGGAAATACAGGCATAGGCTTAGCGCTTGCAGCTATTGGGACGAAAATCAAAATCATCTGAGTCATACCTCAAAAATTCAGTATTGAAAAACAGAATCTAATGAAGGCGTTAGGAGCAGAAGTTATTAATTCGCCGACCGAAGAAGGCATGGAAGGTGCTATTAAGAAGGCTGAGGAACTGCTCATGAAGATTCCTGATTCTTATAGTCCTCAGCAATTCAGCAATGAAAATAACCCCAAAACGTATTATGAAACATTGGGACCTGAAATTTACGAAGCGCTGCAAGGGAAGATTGATATTTTTGCAGCTGGAGCAGGGACTGGCGGTACGTTCATGGGATGCGCCAGGTACCTTAAAGAGAAGAATCCAAAGATAAAGACCGTTATCGTCGAACCTGAAGGCTCCATTTTAAATGGCGGGAAGGCAGGACCGCATCGAACCGAGGGAATTGGGATGGAGTTTTTGCCTCCGTTCATGGAAACAGGTCTATTTGACGCTATTCATACCATATCAGATAAAGATGCGTTCAAACGAGTGAAGGAGCTGGCGCTGCTGCAAGGGTACTTAGTTGGAAGTTCATCAGGTGCTGCCTTTGAAGCAGTGTTGAAAGAAGCCGAAAGTGCTCCGCCTGGAACAAATATCGTGACTATTTTTCCTGACAGCAGTGAGCGGTATTTAAGTAAATCTATTTATGAGGAGGATATACAATGAGAAAGAAAACACAAATGATTCACGGCGGCATCTCGAGGGATGAACATACAGGTGCGGTCTCCATACCTGTCCACCATGCCAGTACCTTTAAACAAGATGGTGTGGGCAATTTCGTTTATGAATACGCCAGAACCGGAAATCCGACAAGGCATGCACTGGAGGAATTAATAAAGGATCTGGAAGGCGGGCACAGCGGATTCGCTTTCGGCTCTGGCATGGCGGCTATCTCGTCTGTCATGCATTTATTTTCAACAGGAGATCATGTTATTTTCACAGATGATGTATATGGCGGTTCTTACCGCTTAGTGACAAAGGTTTTGACGAAATATAATGTAGATGTATCCTTTGTGGATACTAGCGACTTGGCTGCAGTGGAAGCGGCAATACAGGAAAATACAAAAGCCATCTATGTCGAGACGCCTACGAATCCATTGCTGAAGATTACTGATTTAGCCGGTATTTCTAAACTGGCCAAATCCAAGAACCTGCTCATGATCGTGGATAACACCTTCAGTACACCATATTGGCAAAATCCGATTGAACTGGGTGCTGATATCGTTCTTCATAGTGCCACCAAATATATAGGCGGACATAGTGATGTGGTTGCCGGGCTGGTTGTGGTGAATTCCGAACAGCTTGCAGCAGATATGCACTTTATCCAAAATTCAATCGGGGCTGTTTTAGGACCGCAGGACAGCTGGCTGTTAATCAGGGGAATTCGGACACTGGCCATTCGGATGGAAGAAATTGAAGAAAACGCGAAAAGAGTGGCCGGTTTTCTTGCTGATCATCCGCAGGTTTCCAAGGTTTATTATCCAGGTTTTAAAGATCATAAAGGTCATGAAATTCATTCGAAGCAGGCCAGAGGATTTGGCGGTATGATTTCATTCGATGCAGGCAGCGGTGAAAAGGCAGAAGAGGTGCTGAAGAAAGTAACATATTTTACCCTTGCGGAAAGCTTGGGCGCGGTTGAAAGCCTGATTTCCCTGCCAGCCAAAATGACGCATGCTTCTATACCGAGAGAGCGCCGTCTGGAATTGGGAATTACAGATGGCCTGATCCGAATATCAGTTGGCCTTGAAGATGCGGAAGATCTCATTGAAGATTTGCAGTCAGCGTTATAAGGAAATGCCCCATTAGTTCACATTCTATATGGGGCTTTATTATTTTTCATATGAAATGTTTAACGTTTTAATGCTCTTCTGACTTTCCTTGCAAAATTGATTGGATGATCAACATCCTGGATATTCACGTAAATAAGGCTGGGCTGATCAAATAGCCACTCATTGTGTACGGATGAAATGGTTATTCCCTGTTTAATAATGGCAGCAGCAAATCCATCAACTTCTTGTTGCAAAAGGGCCACCCTGCCCAGGCATAATGCTCTTCCTGACCTGGCATCCATCGATTCAAATGAGAAAGAAGCTGTTACGCTAAAGGGTTTCCCCTTAATGGTGACTTCCAGGTCATCCCGATTAATCGTTGCTACACACTTCCCGCCAGCAAACCCTTCCTGCCCGCCGATTGTTCGTGCGAATTGCTGACACAGCGCTTCTTCATTGATAGCCATCCATTTATGCCCCCCGTCTTATTATTAGTGACCTGCCCTAACAACTTTCGCTCTAATGTATGATGGTGGGCTCTTGAGTATTCTGTGCATCAGTATCAAAACACAAAATCAGCTATATAAATATTTGTGTTTATATGGTAATATAAGGAAAATAGTGGGGTGATGGAAATTCAGCTTGCGCATGAAAAAGGTTTAATACCTATATTCAGCCTAAGCCTGATTTACATTTTAAGTGTCATCCCCATTAGCATCATTTGTGTTAACTTCATTCATAAATTCTACTTTCATCCTCAATATTTCTTAGCATTTATCACCTATAAACTATCATATGTGATTTTTAGTGCAGGGTTTTTTCTTTTGTTCGCTGTGGCTGGGCTTTTTCTATATTCCAGAGAAATGAATTCTTCAAAATGGCTGAATTTAACAGCAGTTACCTTGTTCTGCCTGTCTCTTTTCATATTTTATTTGTCTCTTGATGTGTATACCTATGTGGACGAAAAGGGATTCATATAAATAGCGCAGCAAATATAAGAGCTGTTGAAAATTATCCGTGGGAAGAGGTGGAGTCAGTCACTCAGCTGAACAAAAGAAGGTGCTCCGGTCCAGCTTGAGGTTAGTTTAGCAGGGGACAAAGTAATTGTGCTGAATTTACATGCAGACTGGTATGCGAAGTGAATTGCATTTTACGAGATGCTTCGGGATTATGAGATTCCGCTGGATACATGGGAAAAATAAGTGCCTGTCATCTTCAACAGGCACTTTGTTTATTCAACATGATAGAGTTATTTATTAATCAATCTTAGCTGATCTGCGCTCTTGCTCTGCCAGGATTTCCGCATCTTCAGCATTATCCCGTGTCACTTTTTGGGTAAGAATGGATCCAACTGCAACCAGGAGCATGACCGCAATATAATAACCTTTCTCATTGAGTTGCATATCGGCATTATAGAGGCCGATTAGAAACAAACCAACACCGGCAATTAATGTAAAGTAGGCCAAAAAAGTGAAAGCTGGCGTGTTTCTCCTTCTATACTTTTGCATAGTTTCAATCCCCTTTTTCATAGCGTTCTTTCTCGTTTTCTCTTTGCACAGATGTAACATTTTATTCTTAATGAATTAAAATTATCCTTTTTTGTGAAAAATTGCAACAAATATCCATGAGTGATTTTTACGGTTTTTAATTAAAAGTTTAGATAAAGAAAGAGTACTAAACTTGTATTTTCTTAGGAGGTACATAAATGGTGTCTAATATAGTTGTTCCAGGACTTATTTTGTGTTTACTCTTATTGGGGATAGTTTTTGTTATATGGATGCTTAAGAAATAATGGATTTGAGGTGGAGTAGCTCTATATTTTGTTAATTGCTGTATTAGGTTTTATGATCAATATTCTTCTTTTTCCCATATTCAAGTCCGGGAGAGGCGGCTCAAGCAGCGGCTTTACCCCATTCGATGACTTGGATACTGGTCTGATAAGGAAAGACAGCAGGGAACCTCATAAAATTGAAGCAAAAAATCAAGCCTCGTATGAAGATGGAAGGGAGAATTAAATCGGCATAATATGAAAAATTCAGAGGAATACAATGATCCACTTTTATATGATCAAGAGAATGGTCTCTTTCAAGGGGAAATTCCCTATCTGCTGCAATGGGCTTCACAAACGGATGGACCCATCATTGATTTAGCATGCGGGACAGGACGGGCAACCATTCCGCTTGCAATGAAGGGCCATCATTTAATCGGTGTTGATGTACATAGAGGGATGCTGGACCTTGCAAGGAAGAAATCTGCGGAGCTGGGTCTGCAAATCGATTGGGTGGAGCAGGATTGCAGAAGGCTCAGCCTTAGTGTAAAAAGTAAGTTCATGTTTTCAGTCGGAAATTCTTTTCAGCATTTTTTAACGAATGAAGATCAGGATGCTTTCTTATCTTCTGTTAATAAACATTTGGAATCTGGCGGCCTCTTTGTATTTGGAACAAGGTTTCCCAATGGAGAAGAGCTGCTGCAGCCTGCAAATGAAGAATATTGGAAAACGTATAACGACCCGGATAATCAAAATAAAGTTGATGTTTATACAATCAGCAGGTACGACTCAATAAGTCAGGTACAGCACTATACCACCATTCGAAAATTTTATGATCAAGAAGGAAAACAAATAGATGAAAAAAGAACTAATATAGAGTTGCGATATGTTTTTCCGAGAGAAATGGACAGGATTCTTTCCTCTAACGGATTGGAGATTGTGAATATTTATAGTGATTGGAAGGAGACCCCTATTACCTGCGATAGCCATGAAATGGTCTATGTTTGCAGGAAGGTAAGGGAAGTATAGCCATTTATGTCTGACAGACCTTTTCTAATTGGCAACTGCAATTCGCCAAATTTGATGGTAAAATTATGAAAAAGCAATAGGTGGAATGGAGGGGCATATTTGAGGAGAATTTCACTTTTGAGGACAGGTGTGCTTCTGCTGGCCATGGCGTTTACACTGGCTGCCTGTTCAGAAAAAGAGGAATCGAGTGCGGTGCACGATAATGAGCCTGCAGTTGAGGAAGAGCTTATTTACTCGTTTGAACATCCGGAGACAAAGCAGAAGTTCAAAATTGTTAATGCCTATAAGCTATTCGGCAGTTACGCGGATAGAGTAGAAAAGGCAGAGACCAGCTCAAAATATTCAATTTATAAAGATGAAGTCATTTCTCCTGTTTATGATAACTGTTTCGAAGACGAGGAGTACATTCATATGGCGGACCCGATATTGGATAAAGCACCTGAAAATTTAAAGGAAATTCAGAGCGTTATTGAGAAGATTAATGAATACAAAACAAATGAGATCATTAAAGAGGCTCTGCTGAAGTCCTCAGATATTTTACCGGGTAAGAGAGAAACGGCTGTTTGTGTATTTCCAGTTGAGCTTTCTGAGGATACGCCTCTTATGGTAAACGCTGGAGCCGGGAAAATAACTGTTTTCTACAATAAATACTATACCGGGGAAACTATCAGGATGGGTATCGCTCATGAATACCATCATAGTGTATGGACCGAAGAACTTTATGATGGAAATCTGGACGTAACCGTTTTGGATAATCTAATCTTCGAAGGTAAAGCAGTCATGTTTGAAAAGCTGGTTTATCCTGATATTCGGCAGCTTACTCCCATCAATCAAAGTTTTAATAAAACCAATTGGTCCAAGATTGAAAAAGACTTAGATAAGGTGGATGGATATCGATCCAGCCAAATTATTATGGGCGGCGGTGAGCTTCCGCGCCATTATGGTTACAGTGAAGGCTACAAAATGGTCGATTCTTATCTTAAGCTGCATCCTGACAGCACTCCGAAAGAGTGGACAGCCTTGGGGGCGGAAGAGATCTTTCAAGAAGGGCAGTATGTAAAAAATTATCAGTAGCACTGCTGAGGAGTAAGTGTGATAAAAATGCCTTTTGAAAGCCCGGCATAAAAACATCCCGATTTTTGGCTAAAAGCATTTAAACATGGCCGATAATGTAAAGGAAGCAATGGATTGAAAGGGTGAGAGAGATGACTTATGAAGAAATTATGCAAAAGCTTGAGGAGCTTGGGTCTGATCAGACGAAACGGATCTTCATGAATCATGGGGTGAAGGAGCCTTATTTTGGCGTGAAGGTTGGAGATTTGAAAAAGCTGGTGAAGTTTGTAAAGAAGGATCACGGGCTGGCACTTCAATTATTTGAATCAGGAAATCATGATGCGATGTATCTGGCAGGACTATCTGTCAATCCGAAGCTAATGACAAAAGAGACTTTACAGGAATGGGCTGAAAAAGCCTATTGGTACATGATTGCGGAGTATACAGTTGCCCAGGTGGCAGCGGAAAGTGATTATGCTCTTGAATTGGCCCGGGAGTGGATCAAATCAGAAGATGAAATGGTTTCGGTCTGCGGCTGGAGCGCGTATTCTAATTATGTGTCCATCACACCTGATGACGAGCTTGATCTTAGTGAAATAAGAGCATTATTGGAACAAGTTAAAAATACCATTCATGATGAAAAAAATAGAGTAAGGTATGTTATGAACGGCTTTGTTATTTCAGTGGGCTCTTATGTACCAGAGCTGAATGAGGAAGCGAAGAATGTTGCTGAACATATCGGAAAAGTGCATGTAGATGTAGGAAATACAGCCTGCAAAGTGCCTTTGGCCAAGGAATATATTGAGAAAGTGGAATCAAAGGACCGGGTTGGGATTAAGCGGAAGACCTGTATATGCTGAGAATTGCCGGGGGAAATTGGCCGCTGTAAACAAATGCAGCATAGTTATAGGTGAGTGCCAAGATACCAGGGATTGCTGATGCATGTCAAATGAGCTCAGGAGGCAATGCGCTGAGCTCATTTCATTTTTATTGAGTTTTCGTTTCTGAATATTCTTTTTCCGTTCCATCCGGGAATTTTACTTCCAATTCGAATGTTTGGTAATTGTCATCAACTGAAAATGCGTCCTTTACCTGGTTAATGACCTCTTGATTTTCTGTATTTTGATCAAACGAAAGCCCCTCAAAAATTGGAGTAAGCTTCTCCATCGCTTCATCTGATGTTAACTTCTCGTCAGCAAGGTCATCCTGATATGCAGCTTCCATTCCGTTTTTTTCATTTTCATAATCCACATCAATGGTTTTATTATCTTTGTACTCTACCTCAAGGTCGAAATTCGTAAAATTAAATGCAGCCTCATTGGAAGCTTCTTTATTTTCGTTTTCAGCAGGTGCATTTTCAGGCGGATTTTCTACTTTGTCACCATTGCAGGCTGTTAGCAATAATGCTGAGAGAGATGCCGAGATTATAAGGTTCAGTTTCATTAAAATCCTCCTTAATCACGATGTTGATTTTAAGTTACCCAAATATTTACTGAACCAATCATTAATAAATCTGGAGGATCATTGTATTAGGAGGGAAACCAGTTGGCATCACATACAAATGATATGAAAATAAATCTGGCACGCTGTAAGGTTATGATGGCAATACTTTGTTTTGTTTTATTATTGACAGGTGTTCTTGCTTATGGTGTGTATTGGCTATTTTATGATTGGAGCCGATTTAAACAGGAGTTCATTGCGGAAGCCGCTTCTCCGGATGGCACTTATACCGTTAGAGCGTATCGATCTAATGAAGGTGCTACAGTGTCTTATGCAATTTTGGGTGAATTAATTTTTAATAAAGAAAACCGAAAATCCAGGAAAATCTATTGGCAATATAGGGAGGAGAAAGCTGTTATAGAATGGGTTGATGACGATACTGTTAAAATTAATAACATTCAGCTTGAAGTTCCGGATGAGGTTTTTGATTATCGAAGTGGGATTAAGAGTTTTATAGAATTTTTTATAAAGAAGGAGAAGATAAATGAAGAAACAGAATGCGGGATTTGGCATAAGGTTTGCCGCAGACCTTATTGATAATCTCATCCTTACTATACCCATCTCAACAGTGTTCTTTTTTATAACGGGAGATCTCACATTTAATTGGATGATGGGATGGACCTGGCCAACGATTTATACAATTTATTTAACATTCATTCCCCTTGTCTGGAGCGGTTATATCATCGGGAAGCGCATATTTAAGATCAAGGTTTGCCGAATGGATGAAGAAGGCTTGACCTTGAAAACGATGGTTCTAAGAGAAATGATCGGAAAATTTTTACTGGCAAATGTGACGTTCGGTATCACAACACTGGCCAGTATATTTATGGTCATATTTAGAGAAGACAAGAGGGCGATACATGATTTGATTGCCGGGACTTATGTCAGCCGAGAGCAGATATAGGGTGAGCCCTGTTCGGTTTTCGTTTTCAGGAGATTTATAGATAGAATGGCGTGTGTGTATTGGTACACGTCATTTTCCTTAATTATTAAGGCTATTAGCATAATTTGCAAAAATATGGAGGTGGAAAGGTGGACTTATTACTTTGGGTAACGAGTGGATTCATTATAATTGGAATCATTTTTCTTATATTTAAGAAGAAAAGTATGGAAAATAATCTTGCTTTTATAAAAGCAAATAAGGAGAGTGAAGAAAGTACATTAAAAGCCAGATCTATAGTTTGGTGGATAGTGGGTGTTACAGCTTGGGGAATAGTGAGTATCTTCCTTATTGTTAGGTTGTTTCATAATTACTACGGTTAATTACTTGAAAATTCCATTATTCAAGATCTTGAATGATAAGAAATCAGATTGGAGCTCTTTTACTTGCACAATTATAGCAATAGGTCCAGGTTGGGATTCAGCGGAAGGCTTGTACGCTGAAGACCTGAAAAGACAGGCATGGTACTATCCATGCCGGCGGAGTTTTTAATAATAATACATTTGCTGGGGATAATATGGCTGGTTGTATTGGTATGGCTTGTTTGGTTCCTGAGTATACCTGCTGCAATCTTTAGCAGGGCCGATAAAGGTTGAAGGCCGGACAGGTGCTATGGTCTTTTTCCATTGCTTTTCATCCATACAATAAGTATGTGCCATAATATTGGAAGGCGTTAATTTGAGAATATCAGATCCCAGGATCACCTCCGGAGCAGGAGCATTAAAGATGGCCAGCAGATGAGTGCCGTCGGTATGTGCTACCTCATAGTGCCACCAGCCTTGAGGCACATTGGCTACCTGTCCGGGAGTAATGTAATAGTTCTGGATTTGTTTGGTGAATGGGTTAAGCAATGACACAGTAGCTGCCCCCGATATACAATAAACCAACTCAGCAGCATTTTGATGATAATGCGGTTCTATTACATTATTTTGGCTTAGATAGATGTCAAGAAGCGAGACATCCTCCAGCGTGTTTAATTGCTGAATTCCCATTACATTTATATAGTTTCTGTTGTCTTTTTTCACCAGGGTGCTTTTATTCAAATCAAAAAAGTAATTTAAAGATGGAGAGGTGTAATCTAAATATTTAACCATTTCTGCTCAGTCCTCCTGGGAAAATGAGTGTCTCTGATAAAGTATGCATCCGCCCACAACCAGTGCATGTATCCCAGTAACGAGATAGAAGAAGAGTAATAAGGAAGTAAGGTTTGCTGCTTTCATTTGTCTGTCTGCCCCGTGTGTACACTTCATCAATACGCAAATACCTGCACTTTTTCTAAATGAACATGGGAAGAATCCAGCCTATTACATCTCAAGACCTACTGCAAAATCATGCTGAGGCTCATTTTAGAGCCTTCCAAATAAAGATAATATTAAATTAGGTCATATTAATGATAGAAGGTCATTGATAGAGGAGAGGTAATATGGCTGTCTTACGGTCAAGATTTTTAAAGGTAATAGCAGTTCTTTTTATGTTCATTTCATTTAGTTTTTTTCTTGGAAAATCGGCTTCAGCTGAAGATGGAATAGAAATGAACATAGAGAAGGCAATTAAAGATTATCTGGAGGAATATAAGGTTCCGGGTGCTTCGGTTGCCATCGTTCAAAATAATGAACTGTTTTTTTCCCAGTCATGGGGAGTTACTGGAGAATCAGAGGAGAAGGTTACAGAACAAACTCCTTTTACAATTGGCTCCATAAGCAAGTCTTTAACGGGAATGGCCATAATGAAATTAGCTGATGATGGAACCATCCGCCTGGATGCCAGCGTTCAGGAATATCTTCCCTGGCTGAAGCTGAACAATGGGAAAGCTGCCGAAATCACTGTGCAGCATTTGCTCACACAAACAAGCGGGTTTAGCACGTACGATGGTCTTGCATTATCAGATAAAGAGTTAACAGGCAGGAATGCTATTAAGAATCAAGTCAGGAAGTTATCAGAAGTCGATCTGACTGCTAAACCTGGTGAGAAGCATCAATACAGCAATGCTAATTTCTTAATCTTAGGTGCAATACTTGAAGAACTTACGGGTATTTCCTATTCAGAGTATATGGAACAGCAGATCTTTCAGCCTTTAGGAATGAAAAATGCTGGAGCGGATATAAAGGGAGCTTATAAGAAAGGGTATCTCCGCGGTTATCAGTCCTGGTTTGGGCTGCCGGTGAAAAATTCTGCAGCCTATGATGATGCTGGCGCACCTTACGGATACATTACAGCCAGCTCTGAAGATATGGTACAATTCGTCAAAGTATTGAGCGGAAACGGGCCGGACCATTTTATTAGTGATAAAACTTTGGAGTTATATATGACTCCGCAGGTTCAAACAGGTGAAGACCGGTATTATGGGTTCGGAATTCGCATTTCCAATCCGGATACTCCGAAAGAAATGATCTGGCATTCTGGCTCTACCCCTGATTCGCATGCAGAAGTCTTTTATATTCCGGAAACCGGATGGGGCGGCGTGATTTTGACAAATAAGAATCATGTTATGGAGGAAGAGGGTCTTTATTATCTGAAGGAACATATCATTAGTCTTTTGAATGGAGAGAAGCCTGAAAAAGTGCCCAGCCTTAATTCGGACGTCCAATACATTATGCTGGGATGCATTCTGCTGCTGATTCTGCTTTCAATTTTTTTAGGAAACCGAATCAGAAACCAAAAGCATATAAAAAAGGGAGTGTGTCTTTTCTTAGGGCTGGTATTAATTGGCCTTTCAGCTGCCATAATCCCGCTTTTCACATTCATCACATCATCCCCTTGGCATTCCATCTCTGTTTTTGCGCCTGATATTGCCTGTTTAGCCATATTGGCGGTAATTATGCTGGCCATAAATGGACTGCTGCTGATTATATTAGCTTTAAAAAAAGCAAAGTAATGGAAATGCCTGTCTACACTGGGAGACAGGCATTTTATTGTGCGCTCACTGCATTTTTACGTGCCCTAAGGGCTGTCACTGCCTTCCATATTCCCAGACCCAATAGAGCTCCAATGATATTTAGAATATAATCATCAATATCAAAACTTCCCCGTCTTGTAACCAGCTGGATAACTTCCACACTAAGAATCATGACAGTCATGGTAATGGTAAACGTCTTAAGTCTGTATAGCTTTCTAAAATAATAGGGCAGGAAAAATCCCATTGGCAAAAATGCAGCAACGTTGCCGGCAAGGTTTTTTATAGGAATGTCTAAATTCATGCTTACATTGGAAATTGACACCACATACCCGTTAATTGTTTTAAACGGCACAAAGTTTGAAGAATACCTGATATATTCCATTAATGGCATGCCAGACCAAAATCCTCTCGATAGAAAGAAGAGTAATACGATTAAGGCACATATGTATGAAAGAAAGCTAATTGCAATGATCAATCTGATTATCTTTTTCATTAAATTCCCCGCTTAAGGCTAGTCTTTGATAATAATAACATAATATTTTCATATTTAATTAGAGAAATTAGCCTGCTGGCTATTATAATGAAAGTGGGATTGTTTATTCTTTAGTTTGCGATATTATATAGGTATTGATGTAAAGGAAGGGGTGCGCAGCATGGGAATAATGCTTGGACTGGTACTATTAATCTTGATTTTTGCTGTGGTTTCGACTTTGCTTCTGACAGGCAAATCTGATGAAAACTATGGAAGTTCAACAAAACGGAACACCACCAATTTAACCTTAATATATGTGGTCATTATTTTTATGGGATTAGCTTCCCTTGGAGTTTATATTTGGAGATTCTAAATATTGTTGGAGATGAAAAAAGTTGACATGGGCAATAGTGGTTCCTATTATTCTCGCTAGTATTCTGAAAATCGTGCTGACCTGTATGCCAACTGGCACAGTTAATTGGCTGATCAGGAAATTTGAAACTCATTCAAGGCTTGATGTAAAAGAGGTTATAGTTACAGTTGAAGATGGCAGGCTGGAAGGTGAGGAAAAACTTCAGATTATCAATCAATTCAATGAAGGAATATTTATTAAGAAGCATTATATCCACCCTGGCAGCGAACAGCTTTTTCTACGGCCGGAGATCAGTGGGACACCTATAGTTATAGAGTTTCTTGAAAGAGGTGACAAGCTGTTCGTTTTTAGCTATCATGACCGAATTGATGTGGTTAAACAGCGCGGACAAAAGGTCATTGCATACAGCATGTTTTCCGATAGCCTGCAAAACAGTTCATTGGCAATCAGGGCCAGCTAAACTAAATATCAAATAGAAGCCTAAATCCTACGTGATTTAGGTTTTTTTAAGCCTGCAGGAGGGAGGAATTACCTGCAGCTTATCCTGCCGGTCATGCGTGTTGCCTTGAATCTGGTGACAATTGGAAATCAGCCATCTATACTTAAATTAAGAAGCTGATGGAAAGGAGGACTCCTTCATGAAAATACTGATTGACCTCGATCCGCGCAACGAGGAAACCACCGTGACAATACACTGCAAAGAAATCACCCCGGATATTCAGGAAATCCTCGAGTACCTTCGAAAGAATGAAACCGGCATTATTGTCGGAAAGGATGGAGAGAACCAGCACTTAATAAAGCCTGATGACGTTCAATTTTTTCGATCAGAAGGTGACACTGTGACAGCTGCAACCCCTGAAGGAATTTTTAAAGTAAAGGAAAAGCTCTATGAACTTGAACAATCCCTCCCTTCTCACCGGTTTATCAGGATATCAAAGTCTGTCATAG
This sequence comes from Cytobacillus sp. GQ23, assembly GCF_059758675.1. NCBI lineage: Bacteria > Bacillati > Bacillota > Bacilli > Caryophanales > Bacillaceae > Cytobacillus > Cytobacillus sp. GQ23. Next base: position 44,207 of record NZ_JCAXER010000030.1, on the reverse strand, counting down.
CAAATCTTTATGCTATGAGTCACTTTGAGCCATCCTTTAACGGGACACTCTGTGTTCACTTTAAATCGGGAGAGAAGGAATATGCTTCACGCCATTATGTTGGACGGATAAAAGAAATTTTAAAAATGAGCAGGAGGGAGAAGAAGTGAGGACATTTTTGTACAGAAGCATGCTTGGCATATTTTTTGGGGGATTCATCTCTACAGCCTCAGCTATAGCCTTAATTGGTTTCGGTGGCCAGACGACTTTGGACGGGCAGGCATTTATCCTAAACGCATTAGGTTTTATTATCAGCGGCTGGCTGTTTACGGTTACTCCGCTTTATTTTGAAATTCGCTCACTCCGTCTGCCCATGCAGACAGCCCTGCACTATCTTACCGTCACGATTGTTTATTTCACTTTAGGGCGTTGGATTGGCTGGATTCCGATTGGAACGAAAAACTTCTTTATATATCTCGCAATCTCATTATTTATTTACGCGATTGCCTGGATCGGCTTTTATCTTTACTTCAAAAACGAATCGAAGAAGCTGAATAAGGATCTCGAATGTCTGGAGTAAGAATCGTCCGTGGTATACCGTCACGAGCGGATATACAGACGGAATCTGCATATCATGGCTGTTTTGCAAATAGACATTAGGGAAAACTATTTAGGAGGTGAGAAATCATGAAGATGAAGACAATTTGTATCGCGGCTTTACTGATTGTTCTTACAGGATGCACCAGTGAACCGCCCGTTAAGGAACAAACAGATGAAGGAAAAGTCGAAAACAGCGATCAGGAAAATGAAAACGCGGAGGCTGAAAAGGAGGAGCCAGCTCAAGAGGAAGCATCAACTCCAGAGGAAGTAATAGCTGAAATAGAAAAGCAATTGAGCACAGATGTTCCAATTAAACTCCCTGAAACACTGAAGTTGAACGAGGGATATCATTTAACAGCCAAAACTGATTCTGATCAGAATTCTTATCAGGTTATCTTTTTCCAGACAGAAGAAGTAATTCCGATAAACGACGCTAAATTAGACCAGTTAAGTGATGACTCCATCCTTGCGGTTCTGACCGGACAGAATTATGAAAGTAAGGAAGCGGCCTCTGAACAAATTTCATACCAGAATTTTGAGCAAATTGGAGGAGAGCCGGTTGATCTTGGGTATTCCATCACAGGTTACCAGGATGCAGGGGCGGGTTCCGTTTTCCTTAGCTGGAATGAGGGAAGATGGGCATTTACATCGCGGGCACGGACAGAGGATTCTGATATCCTGCTGACCGAATCCAAGAAAATTGTAGAATTCTTAGAAAGCAACATGCTGCCGCCTCCTAAAATGTATGGATCCGGCAAATTTGACACAATCAGCGAGCATTCCCGCGATCAAATTCTTGCCTGGCAGGAGGACCAAACTGTCTATAAGATTGAAAAAGCTGAAGGAGCCCTCAAAACCCTGGAAATTGCAGTATCCATCAAATAGTAATAATGCCTGCTCACTTTATCATAAGTGATGCAGGCATTTTTTTTACACCATCACTGTCTGATTAAGAAATTGCAAGTCGGAAGCTGAAAAATGCATCTTACCATACTCATCCTGCGTGTCGTCAATTAGTTGGAGACAATTGGAAATATTGCCCCTATACTGAATATATAAAGATGAATGGAGGGTTCAGATGGAAAGTGTTATTACTGTAAACAATTTATCAAAAAATTTTGGCGCCACCCGGGCAGTAAGGAATCTTTCCTTCACCGTTTACAAAGGTGAAATCTTCGGGATTATCGGGCCGAACGGTGCAGGCAAAACGACAACACTTGAAATACTTGAGGGAATTACGACCCCGAGCGGAGGGGAGGTTGAAGTGCTTGGGCTGGTTCCAAGCAAGCAGCTTCGTGAGTTAAATAAAAGGATTGGCGTTCAATTCCAGGCCACTTCCATTCAGAAGAAAATGAAAGTGAAAGAAGCGCTGGATCTCTTTTCCTCCTTCTACGAAGGTCCAACCCAAAAAGAGTATTTAATAGACTTACTTGGTTTAAGCGAAAAAATGAATGTAAGGTTCGACGACCTGTCCGGCGGCTGGCAGCAGCGGGTGACACTCGCTTTGGCGACCCTGCATGAACCGGAGATTCTTTTTCTTGATGAACCGAGCATGGGGCTGGATCCTTCAGCAAGGAGAGAAATGTGGTCATTGATCCGGCTGTTAAGGGAGCGGGGCAGCACCATTGTGGTAACCACACACTATATGGAAGAAGCTGAGCAGCTTTGTGATCGGGTCGCCATGATCTACAGCGGACAATTGAAAGCGCTGAATACACCACATGAACTGCTGAATGAAGGGACGGCAGACTGTCTGGCCTTTAAGAGTGCGGGCCTTAGCCGTGAATATTTATACTCCCTCCCTGGTGTTGAACGAGTGGAAAACAATATGGAGGAATTCAAACTATACTGTGAGGACCAGCAGACAACGGCTTATCACATTTTTACTCACTGCCAGGAAAAGGGGATCACTCTTTCTGAGTTCAAATTCGAGAAGGGATCCCTAGATGATTTGTTTGTCCAGTACTTAGAAAAGGAGAAAATCGGATGAATGCAATCGTAAAACTTGCCAATCTTGAGACGAAAATGTTTTTTAGAGACCGTCTGAGCGTGTTTTGGACGTTCCTTTTCCCGGTTGTGATGATTTGGCTGTTCGGTTCCATGTTTGTCGGGGACAACATGAGTCAAAAGACTTTCGCAGAATACTTTGTTCCTTCATGGATCGGCGTCAACATAGTGACCACTTCCTTTTTTACACTGGGAACCGTATTGACCAATTACCGGGAAACGGGTGTTTTAAGGAGATATCAGTCAACGCCGCTTCAGCCATGGAAAATCCTCGCCGCCCACACCTTTCAAGGGACTGTCATCTTTGCCATATCCGCCTTGCTTCTTATGGTCTTTGGCATGCTTCTGTATGATCTTACTCTGCCGGTTTATATGGGCAGTACGCTGTTATCCTTACTGATTAGCATCCTTGCCTTTTTTCCGTTTGCATTATTCCTGACATCTTTAGCTAAAAATGCTCAAGCTGCAGCAGCAATCAGTTCTCTTTTTCTGAATCTGATGCTTTTCCTCTCAGGAGCGACCTTTCCGCTTGAAATGATGCCGACAGTTCTTCAATACGCAGCAAAAGCTCTTCCACTTTATTACGTAATTCAACTACTGAGGGGAACTTGGACTGAAGCGCCTATTACGGAATATGGGTTTGAAGTGGCTATTTTGCTTGGAATTGCAATGGTGTCTGTATTCCTTGCAGTGCGGTTCTTTCGTTGGAGCGGAAAGTAAGCCCTAATATCTCAGGGCTTTTTTTATACATGAACACATTTTATTTACAAATATTTTTTAATATTTATATAATTGTTTCATCAAAGAGATAAAGGTGGCTATGAAAATGGAGATTTATCAAGCATCAATGGAGGATTTAGCAGGAGTTTCGGCATTATTTAATTTATACCGTGTATTTTACAGCCAGGCATCCGATTTGGAAGCTGCAGCAGGTTACATAAGAGAACGCTTAGAGAAGGAGGATTCTGTCATATTTGTGGTGAGAGAGGAAGGTAAATATCTTGGTTTCACTCAGCTGTACCCGACTTTTTCTTCCGTATCTATGAAAAAGGCATGGATACTAAATGACCTGTACGTGGACGCAGCAGCAAGGAAGGGGGGGATAGGGGAAAAACTTATAGATAAAGCGAAAGAGCTTGCAGCCGAAACAGGAGCGGTGAGCATCAGCCTCAGCACGGCTTCGGATAATTTTACTGCTCAGAGGCTGTATGAAAAAATGGGCTTTAAGCGTGATGAGCAATTTTATCATTATGAATTGGTAATTGGTTAATCTAGATACAATCGCACTCTTACACTCCGGTTTATCCGGAGTATTTTTATTAGGAATTCGGTTTAAGTGATCTAAAAAGTTAGAAGTGATATTGACTTTTTGAACTGTAAATATTATTATTACAGTATAAACAATCACAAATTATATTTTTTGCATAAACTGTAATCATTATTATTACATTTCATAAAATTAAACACAATAGAAGGAGTGTTCTAAATGGTGAATCTATTCTTATCATCCAGCTGCGGTTCCTGCAGGAAAGCCCGTGCATGGCTGGAGGAGCATCAAATTGAGTATGTGGAACGAAATATTGTAACCGATCCGCTTACCGTCGATGAAATCAAATCAATTCTTCGCCTGACTGAAAATGGAACTGAAGAGATTATCTCTACTAAATCAAAAGCATATCAGGAACTAAACGTGAATATTGATTCCATGCCGCTGAAAGAGTTATATCAATTAATCATTGATAACCCTCAAATGCTGAAGAGACCGATTATGGTGGATGAAAAAAGGCTTCAGGTCGGCTTTAACGAGGATGAAATCCGCAGCTTTCTTCCGCGAAAATTCCGTACGTTTTCGTTCAATGAACTGCAAAGATTGGCTAACTAGGAACTGCTTTGATTTCTTGACAAGCTAATCTGTAAATCATAACATGACAGTATACAGCACAATATAGGAGGCCGGCCATGAATAGCGATTTTACTCTTGCCATTCACAGTTTAACGTATCTCGCTCTGCAGCTGGATCGCATGTCAACAAGCGATGCAATTTCTGAAAGCGCATGTGTCCATCCGGTCCGCATCCGAAAAGTCCTGAGTCTATTAAAAAAACATGGATTTATTAAATCGAAAGAAGGAACGGGCGGCGGATTTATTTTTGCCCGGGATTTAAGTGAAGTGAATCTTTGGGATATTTATAAGATTACATCTGAAGGTGCTCTACAGCCCAAGTGTCCGGATTCAAATGAGGCGTGTGTAGTGGGTGCCAATATGCAAAGAGTCCTGATCAGCATTTTCTTAGGCGCAGAGGAACATCTCGGTGAATATTTGAAGCACTATACCATAAAAGATATCGTTGACTTAATCTATAAAGAAAATTAATTGGGAGCTAACAAGCTTTCCATCATTAAAATGTAACAAAAAATATTACAGATTAAAAAAGAGGTGGGAGAATATGATGTCCAGCCAGAATGCTATTTTAAAAGCAGGGGATTGGGTTAAAGGCAAATCCCGTGAAGGGGAGCTAATCATTGGCTATATCGAAAACCTGGAAGAAGGTATTATTAAGACAAAGGTGATTTCGAGTGATAATAAAACCATTGAAGGCAAAATTATTCCGCTGCAGAGCAAGCAGGTTAAAAAAATGCCGGCGGCGAAAGTAGCCAACAAGGAACAGATTCATTTCCTGATTGACCTTGCTCTTTCCACGGGAGATGAAGAATGGTTCTTTGAGCTGAGCTCGAAGCTAAACTCAATGAGAGAGCTTGTGAAGGATGTTAATTAAATTCGGATAGGTGCCTGTGTCAGTCTGCTTAACAGCAGACAGATGCAGGCACTTTGTTTTGTTGTGCAGGCGGAATCAAATCAAGGAGACATTAAAGAGCCTGTCAATGGGAAAGCGGATTATCTATAGAAAATCAGCTATCCTGGTGATGTCACCGAGGTCATTAGCGAAAGTGTTAATATTTTCAAAAACGATCAAACGTGATATATATGAAGGAAAGGTAAATAGCGATAAAGGAAATTTTGTATTATGGCAGATTGGGAGGATAGCTGTTGCATTTTTTATGGTCTTTATAGTTTTTAATATTTGGTGAAAAGGTCGCATGTATTATCCATGCAAATTCATAACGGGGAGTGATCTCTTATCAAACACAATATCAGTAAAATGCTTGCAAGAAAGATAATAGCTGCATCTATAACAGGATCACTGTTCGCCGTTATGTTAGGCCTGATTATAGTGGATCCGTTTGGCGGAGAAGTTAATTCAGCCGGAGAGTACTTTCAGGGGGTGTTACTGTCTACTCCCTTCTATCTTATGTACAGCATTCCGATCATCCTGGTTTATGGCACAGTAACTTCTATCATTAGTGACTGCATAGCTTTATTTATTTCGAATCATACCAACAGGAAACTGGAATTTTCTATTTCATTACTACTTCACCTGCTTTTTGGATTAATTCTGCTTGGATACAGTTTAGCTGCAGCTTTATTATTTTTTGTTACGGATAATGTTTTACAGCGAAAACAAATCGGAGGCTGGAGGAATGCTTTGAAATCTTTCGGTTTGCCGGTTCTCATCTGGATAATGTTTATGGGTGGCGTATATGTTATGGATACCTTTATATGAAATGATCAGAATTAGCCGTTCTTCTGACAAGGGCGGCTTTTTTTAATAATGGGGTTACTTTCCAAATTAATACATGATACCATTTGAAAAAGAGGTGGGAAAATGTACCTTTTTCTTTTTGTTATTATTCACATCGCAGTAGGGTGTGCGCTTATTTATACATATGGTAAATTACCAAAAATGTTATCCACATTTGCAGTCGTTTTTCTGGCTATAAGTTTTCTTTATTGGGGAGCAGTGTTAATCCATTTTATCAATTAGTTCAGCTGCCGGATGGCGGCTCTTTATTTTTGTAAAGGAAGTTACGGAGGAGGATCAAATGAAGAAAAGGAATATGAAAAAGTATCTTAAGAGAATGCTAATAACATTATTAGTCTCCTATTTTATATATAGTATTTTTATAAATCTCGGTTACAGAAATCATATTAAGCAAAGTCAGGAAAAAAATTATGAGCATTTGCGGACTATATCTGTAATTGGGGATAATTTGGCTCACCGGCTGGAGATATTTATGCAGATACCTATTGAACAAGAAGATGAAAAGAAAGACCAATTGTTTGACTCATGGAGGGTTGTCAGAGGTGAGAGCAGGAGTATTAAATCCTATTTGTCCAGTATGTACACAATACATATGGAGGATAAGATAAAGGAATGGAATTTGCTTCAATATAGCTTGTTTCACGCTGATATGTTTTTAGATGACATGACTAATAAGTTTCTGAAGAACAAGTCATATAGGATTAGCGATGAAGATAAAGAAAAAATGGAAGCAGTAATTTCTGTGTATCGAAATGTCAGCAAAGAAGCGGAACAGGAATCTGTCGATATAGAAAGGCTCCTGGAATCTATACAGGAACCCATGCTGGTTATAGATGATTATTATTCAGATGCCCTTCAAAAAACATATAATAAGGAAAAAGATCCCCCAATAATGGGGGTCTTGTTCACCAAGTATAGGCTCCTTCACATGTATTTGCTTTTGGTTCATAGTAGCAATGCTTTTTGAATTGTCCTGAGAAAGGCTGGTCGTACCAGGTTGGCGGACATGCAGCGTACGGATTGAAATACCAGAGAGCAAACTTGGAAGGATGCTGTCTCCAATAATCTAAGGTTTGTCTGGCCAATCTTTTTTCCACGCCTCTTGCTCTGTTATAAAAGACATTTCCTTTCTGAACAGCTTCAAAAGAATAATTCCCGCCCTGCACCTGGAAGATGACCTGTGGGATGGTCCTTAGGCCTTCAAAGTCGAGGCAATTCGCTTTCCGCCTATTGACGATTACATTTCCAACCATCAGCATCCCCAGTTTTCCTTCACCTTCGGCCTCAGCTCTCATCATCCTTGCCATTAATGCCACATCGCTGTCGGTATATTGTACTCTTGGCACTTTTTATCACCTCTAAAGGAATTGTATTAAGATATTCTGTAAACATGTTAACAGGTTCAATATAAGTCGGGAAAATATCAATTGGGGGTGCATACCGCATCGCGTTGAGCACCCCCTTATCAGGTATAAGAATGTTGGTGTTAATGAGTTTGCTAATTTATATGCTATGTCCGTTAAGGAAATGCAGAAAAGTAAACATTTGGTGAAACTTTCTTATTGGGAGTTCGTACCATTAGTAAAAGAGGTGGATGTCTTGAAAACTCAAAAGGAAGTAAGCCTGAAAAAGTTATTATATGGTTTTGGCCTATTTATTTTCGGAGGTATGGTTTTAACCAATATGACAAATCCGCTGCCTTCAATGGATAAAACCATGGAATTCCTGTTGTTTATTTTTGGGAGTTTTCTAATCTATTATTTTTTAGTGCATGTCTATTTCAGGGGAGGATTATGGAGAAAAATATTTTACCTGATTTTAATTCTGCTATGGGGGATTAGCATCTGTATGGCTATTTATCTTGCAGGAAACTTAACAGCTCACTAAATGGTTAAGAAAGGCTGGGATGGCTTGAGAAGACTAATAAAAGTCAGCAACATTGTATTTTTGCTGTTTTTAATGGCTGGCTGCAGCGTGCCGAAACCTAATGTGGACAACTTCCAGGAACTGCATACTGTTTACGGAAAAACATTACAGCAGCTTGAAGATGAGTGGAGAGAGTTTGTTCAAGAGAAACCCGTCCCAAATGAAGAATTGCTTCATAGCAATAACTCTCAGCTTCCTGGGATTATTAATCACTTAGCAGTGAATAAAAGTTCCTTATTAAATGAATTTTATTGAGGCAAATCCCTAGTTGCACTGCCCATAGTACATAATATAAAGTATGCAAAGTGCCTGCCCCATTTATGGAACAGGCACTATTTTTTATCTTTGCTTAACTGGCTCCCTTAGGAACACAGGTGCAGGTATCCCCATTTTTGTTTTTCCAGGCCTCTTTTTAAGTGCGGAGAATAAGAAACAACCCGCAATGACAATGATGCTTCCAATGGCTTGCAGCCAGTTCATGACTTCTCCTAAGAAGATAAAAGCCAATAGGGCTGTGAAAATGGGATTGAAGTTTAAAAACAGGCCGGAAGTGCTCGCTCCCACCTTGGAAATCCCAATGTTCCAAAACACCATGCAAAGAACGGTTGAGATCAGTCCTGTATACAGAATGGATAATAGAAAGGAAACACTGACATCTGTAACGGTGAAGTCAGCCATGCCGAACGGAAGAAGCACAAGAAGGCCAAACAAGCCTGAATATAAGATGGACATCATTGGTGAAACGAAAGACATGGCCCATTTACTGCAGACGGAATAGATGCCCCACATGCCCACCGCGGCCATCATGTACAGATCCCCGCTATTAAACTGCAGCGAAATCAGCAATTCCAGGTTTCCATTTGAAAGAACCAGCAGGACGCCAAACAATGAAACAAACATGGAGAGGAGCTGCAGGGTGTTTAGTTTTTCTTTAAGAAAAATAAAAGAGAAGGCAGCAATGGAGAACATATTTAAAGTAGAGATTAAGCCAACGCTGGTGGCTGATGTTTTCTCCAGTGCCATGAATTGCAGTGCCTGAAATAAAGCTACGCCCGTGATGCCCATCAGCCATAATGGCAGAATGGCTTTTTTAGGCGGCAGCAGCCGTTTCTCTTTATGCCAGACAAGAGGAACGAGACAGATAATGGCGATGGCCCATCTCAAAATGGTCAGGGTAGTAGGAGATGCATGATCTACAAGCGATTTTCCAACAATAAAATTTCCGCCCCAAAGTAAGCTGGTTAATAGAAGAAGCAGGTAATATTTCACGTCATCTAGCTCCTTTTCAGAGCCATTGTGCACAATGACATTGTTTATATGAATAATTTTAACATTTTTTATTAAAACCTAAAGATAATTTTGTATAATGATATTAATTTGAAATAATTAAAAGTTTATCAGAGAAATAGAATAAAAAATTCAGTTTACGCATTTGGTCTGAACTTAATTTGGAATAATTGAAAAGGGCGGATGGACAGTGGAATCAATTGTAAGCAAGGTATTGGATCACCTGGATATAAAAATCTTGGATTTGCTCCAAAAGGACGCGCGGATCAGCAATCTGGAACTGTCGAAAAGGGTGAATCTGTCGGCTCCGGCTGTACATGCAAGAATTAAGAGGCTGGAAACGGAAGGGTATATCCAGGAGCATGTCGCTATTCTCAACCATGAGAAGCTAGGGTTTGATTTATTATGCTTCGTGTTTATGAGCACGAATATGCACCAGGCTGATAAACTGGAGTCCCTTGAAAAGACGCTGGAATCCATGAAGGAAGTTTTAGAATGTCATTGTTTAACAGGAGAGTATGATTATTTGCTGAAGGTCGCCTGCAAGGATCGCAAAGGGCTTGAGATGTTTATCAGGAAGCTCAATGAATTGGGGATTACGAAGATTCAGACCAGCCTGGCTTTGAGAGAGATCAAGGATTCAACAGTGCTGCCGATAATGGAGTAGTCTTTTGAATCTATAAAAGTACGTTCAGGGGTGGAAACCAATATTATTTGCTTTTGGCATGTGTTTAAAACAAACCTTAACAGGAAAAATACCTATTAGAACATGTACAAGGGAGGAAGCAAATAATGCCATACGATAAACTAAGTGATCTGCCGGACTCTGTCAAAGATAATCTACCTCATCACGCCCAGGAAATATTTAAGGAAGCGTTTAATTCTGCAAGGGAAGAGTATGATGAGGAAGAAACGGCCTTTAAGGTAGCCTGGAGTGCAGTGAAGAAGAAATATGAGAAAAATGATGATGATAAGTGGGTTAAAAAAGAAGAGTAGATTGGTAAAAGGTGTCCGTTCGAGGACACCTTTTTTCAATCTTCTTCCGCTTCATTCTCTACATATCTCTTTAAATTCTCGTATTGCTCTTCAAACACAAATTTAGCCGTCCAGCCTAAAAGTTTGGCTGTCAGCTTATAAAAGAGGCTGCTCGGAATCAGGCTTGCCTCCACAATCAGGCGCGTCCCATCATGCTCCCTTGATAAGAGATACCTTGAAATGCTTAATCCCTCTTTGGAATGGGAGTGCATAACCACTTTATAGGGAGCCTCATATTCAATTAACTCGGAATTGATTTTGATGATTTTTTTATCCATTTTCTGAACGGTGACAAACTTAGTCCCGGGATGCGGGACTGGTTTATTTTCCTCATTATCATAAATGTTTTCGATCAGCATGGTATTCCAGAGCTTTATCTTTTCATCTTCATCCACGTATTTAAAAACCAGATCAATGGGGGCGTGAATAACATCTTCATATCTATAAACCAGTATTTCTTTCATGTTAAAATCCTCATTTTCTATTTAATCAAAAGCATCTTACTAGTTTTTTCGGCAAAGCTTGCTGGAGATTAATAAAGTCTTTTATTTTGTAAATTTTCTGAAACTAAATAAGCCGTCATCCGTATATTCAGATAAGGGGTGATTAACATGTCAGGAATAATTATTATGGGTTTTTTACTTGTTATTTTGATTGGTATTAGTGGTTCCAAACCATCGAAACGTACTTATGACAGCGGGGATTTCTCTTCCCATCATTTTATAGGAGATTATAGCAGCAGCTCGGATAGTTGTAGTAATTTCGGAGGAGATGGCGGCGGCTGCGGTGGAGGCGGTGACTGAAAAAGATAGAAGTCCGGAACAGAGCTGTTGTTCATAGAGTGCCCCTGATTAAGGGGGCACTTTGATTATTCTAGGCAGGTTAAAGGAAATGGCTGAAAGGGAGAGTCTAATATGGTTAAAGCTCGAATAAGAAGACCAAAGCCAGCGGATATAGATGAGCTGAACCAATTCTTTAGAACAGTGATTACCGATACATTTCATAAAGAAGGTATAGGGGAGCTGCACGAAGACATAGAAAAAGAGATAGAAGCCAAGAATAGTTATCTGCAGCATGATCTGTTAAGCGGCGGCAATGATAGATTTTTTTTAATTGCCTTAGCTGAGGAGAAGATTATCGGAACTATTGAATACGGACCTGCAAGTGAGCTCATAGACAAATGTACAGAGGGGGCACTCAGTGGTCTTTATGAAGTGGGAACAGTATTTGTACATCCTGACTATCAGAATTCAGGCATAGCCAATCAATTGCTAAATGAAATGTATTTGACTCTAAAGAATAAAGGTGTGGAAGAGTTCTGTCTGGATTCGGGCTATAAACATTCACAAAAGATATGGGAAAAGAAGTTTGAAGAACCTGATTATTTGTTTAAGGATTATTGGGGGGACGGGGCTCATCATATGATTTGGCGAGTCAGGGTTAATGAGTTGTTTTCTGTATAATGAGCTTATGTAAAAAAAAGAGCCTCATCATGAAGGCTCTTCTGCTGTTTCGGCACTGTGAGATGAATTTAATACAATGATACCGCCAATAATCAGCATGATGCCGGCTATCTTGAGGCTGCTGAAAGCTTCTCCCCAAATAATGGCGCCTATCAAAGCAGTTAACGCAGTCCCTGCCCCGGACCAAATGGCGTAAGCCAGACTTAATGGAACGGTCCTAAGACATAATGATAAGGAATAAAATGAAAGTGCATAGCCAATGGCAACTCCTGCAGATGGAAGCTGCACAGTAAAACCTTCCGACAGTTTGAGCATGGTAGTAGCAAAAACCTCTCCTGCGATTGAAATGATTAAGAATACATATCCCCTCATATTTAATGGCCCCCGCCGCTATTTAATAAGATGACCCCTCCAACTATTAAAACCAAGCCCAGAAACTTTTTGCGGTTTACCTTCTCTTTGTAAATAAAGATCCCGACTAAGGATGTAAGCACAGTTCCAAGGCCTGCCCAGATTGCATAGGCTACGCCGAGAGGAAGTGTTTTTAATGCAAGTGATAAGGCATAGAAAGCAGCAGCATATCCAATTATTACGCCAAGTGAGGGCAGCACTTTTCTAAATCCGTCTGATGCTTTGAGCATGGAACTGCCAAACACCTCGGTTACAATGGCCAATCCTAAAAGTAAATACGCATACATATTGTTTCCGGTTCCTTTCTAAAATGGATTCAATTTATTTTACCTCTCTGGACGTGCCCATTGCCAAATACTTGAGAGGGAAAGTGAAACCAATTCATATCTAAACCGCACCTTAGGTAAACTACACTTGGGAGGGGTGTTTATATGTATGATTACAAATTTATAAAAATTAACGTTGGGGCTTTTAGCGGCAAACCAAAGGAAGACTATGAGGAAATTATTATTCAGCAGGCACAGGAAGGATGGCGCCTGCATACCTTCACTCCGCTTCCGTTTGCTTCAGGGGGACAGGCATTGGAAATACAACTCATTTTTGAGAGGGAGCTTAAATGATAAAGAAGATGTGCCTATGAATTTCCAGTCAGGCAAAACGAGGTCTCTATGGATCGATCAAATAACCAGCAAAAGGTGTGAAATAAAGGATCCTTCAGATTTCTCCTGTATGGACTTATGTTTCAGGTAAAAGGATTGTTCTGCTGGGAGAGACATCCATGAAATCATGACGGTAATGGTTTTGTTAATCTGACTAGAAATGGAGAGTACTCGGCGATTGCAAGCTGTCTTAAGGTTGCTTTATTTTTCATCGGAACTTTATTTTTTATTAATGCAAGGTCTTTCTTTTCCGATAAGTGGGTGCCGGGACGTCAATCCGGGATGAATAATGTGCCTCCATTCAGGCATTCTAATTAAGAATGCTTTGGAAAAGGAGATTGATGATCTATGTACTTTTATAAAGAAGACTTAATCAATATGATTGTACCCGATAAACCCGATCCGCATGCGGCGAAAGTGCTGCAGGAGGCATTGGGCGGACAGTTTGGCGAAATGCGGACCTTGATGCAGTTCTCATTCCAGAGTGCAAATTTTAGAGGCAAGGCGAAGCAATATCGCGACCTGATTAGAGGCGTATTTTTAGAAGAGCTTAGCCATGTGGAGCTCGTCCAATCCACGATTAATCAGCTTCTGAACGAAGCCGGAGGGGATATGCCTGGCAACCAGGCAGCAGATGGGGCTCCTTTGGATGATGTCATCCAGGGAGGCGCGAATCCGCATCATTTCATAATGGGGGCGAAGGCATCGCTTCCAGTTGATGCCGGCGGCAATCCGTGGAACGGTTCCTGGGTTTATGACCATGGAAACCTGGTGGCGAATCTTATCAATAATGTGATGCTTGAATCGACGGGTGTTCTGCAGAAATCAAGGATTTACGAGATGAGCAGCAATAAGACGCTGAGAGAGACGATTGCCTTCCTGATAGTCCGCGATAATGCCCATCAAAATGCGTTCGCAAAAGCGCTGGAAACGTTGGGAGTGGATTGGGGCAAAATATTCCCGGTTCCTAATTACGATTTAAATAAATACCCTGAGTGCCGAAAATATGTGGAAATGGGCTTCCATAATGCACAATTTAATTTCAGGCTGGATGATACCCGGATAGGAGAGGTATTCCAGGGTAAAACTCCAAGCCGAAATGGCGGAGATCTTGCTGTTGTGGAACCGCCAAAAGGCTATCCTGTTCCTGAAATGCCAGAAATGCCAAATGAGCATGCGCCGGGGCTTTTTGATTTGAATAATTAGTTTCCTTCTTCTGGCGTCCTGAGTACAGGACGCCGTTTTTTTATATATTTTTTTAGGTTTCCTCTAGCATTTTTGGGGAATCTATAGTTATCTAAATAATGAAGAACTGGTTGTTTCTGAAAGGAGTGCAGCGAATGGAGTCTATCTGGCTCGAGTACGCATGGGCATTATTGATATTAATTGGACTCGAAGGATTGCTGTCGGCTGACAATGCACTTGTCTTAGCTGTCATAGCAAAGCATTTACCGGAAGATCAGAAGAAAAGAGCGATAAATTATGGAATCATTATGGCGTTCGTTTTCCGGTTTGGTGCGTTATTTGCCATCTCATTTATTGCAAACGTCTGGAAGATTCAGGCAATCGGAGCTGCCTACTTATTGTATCTTGGCTTAAAGCATGTGATTAAGGCCAGGTTTGGGAAAGAAAATAAAAATATTCGCGAGGATGTGAAGGAAGAAGCTGCCGGGAAAGGATTTTGGCCAACAGTAGGAAAGATTGCATTAGCCGATCTTGCCTTTGCCATCGATTCGATTTTGGCTGCTGTTGCACTTGCACTTGGTTTGCCGGATTCACCGCTTGCCGATTTCGGCGGCATGGACGGCGGGCAGTTTATCGTAGTCGTGCTTGGCGGGATCGCCGGACTGATCCTGATTAAGTTCGCGGCAACCTGGTTTGTGCAACTGCTTGGCAAACGGCCGGCATTGGAAACAACGGCTTATGCCATTGTTGCCTGGGTTGGTGTAAAGCTTGCTGTTATCACGCTTGCCCATGAGGATATTGGTGTTCTTGATCACCATTTTCCTCATAGTACTGGCTGGACAATCGTCTTCTATGGAGTATTGGTGGCCATTGCACTGCTTGGGTGGTTTGCTCCGGGCAAAAAACAAACGGAAGGTGAAGCTTTATAAATATAAATGCGCTGATCTAAGGATTAGCGCATTTTTTTGTTCCTGAATATATCAGAATTTCAAGAAAATACAGAGGTATTTCAGTTGCCCAATCGGCTACAGCTGTTAATGGCTCTGGTATGGAAGCCTCCTCACTTGCGGCAGCAGGGAATAAGGCGGTAGCCAGTACTATTGAACAAATCAATTCCATTCAAGAGACTGTCAATACAGCAGCTTTGAAACAATTAGCCAGGGGGACAGAAGGAATTGCCCGTTCCATCGAAAGTTTGGCTATGATATCAAAGGAACTATCTGCAGCGTCGCAAAGTGTGGCTGCATCATCTGTAGAACAGTTATCTTCTATAGAAGAAATTGCTGCATTGGCCGAACATATTAGCCTGAGGGCTGAACAGCTGCAAAAACTGGTTGGCAGGCTGAAATCTTAATAGGTCAATAGGCTTGCACAGAGCCTTTTTATACAGGCAGCCCTTTGAGGGCTGCCATTTTTTTGTCTTAACAGGAGGAAGGAGCTTTTGTCTGAAAAAAAGGGATCCGCCAGTCAGTATCCATAAGGATAAACAGCGGTGTCCAGGATTAGTTGAAGAATAAAAATTTACAGATAATATTAAAAGAGTGCTATTGATAACGCTTTCATAGTCTAGTAATAAAGATATAATTTTCATGTAGGCAAGTAATTTTTATCCATTATAAAGGGGGAAAAAGAATGAAAAGAAAGTGGAAAGTTATTTCTCTTATGCTGACTGTTTTGATGTTTGCATTTATTGCGGCAGGATGCAGTGAAGGCACTGGCGGCAGCAGCAGTGAAGTAAGTGTGGGAATTGTGCTGCCAACCAAGGATGAGCCTAGATGGGTTCAGGATGAGCAAAGATTTAAAGACGCTTTAAAAGGTACAGAATATACAACTGAAATTTTGTTTAGCCAGGGATCTTCCGCCAAGGAAAAAGAAAATGTTGAGACTTTGCTGAACAAAGGAATTGATGTGCTGATCATCTGTCCGCAGGATGGAGATGCAGCTGCTGCAGCGGTTGAAGCTGCAAAAAAAGATGGCGTAAAAGTCATTTCTTATGACCGTTTAATTACGAATACAGATGCAATTGATTATTATGTAACATTTGACAGCCTTGCTGTAGGAGCTGCTCAGGCGCAATACCTGATCGACAATGCAAAGGGCAAGGATACGCCTTTATATCTGTACGCAGGAGCTGCTTCTGATAACAATGCTTTCTTATTCTTCCAGGGAGCATGGAGTGTGCTTCAGCCAAAGATTGCAGATGGGACATTCAAAATTGCGAACTCAAGCGAAGCTGAGGCTTTAAAAGATACAGCTGATCTGTCCCGTGACCAGCTGAGCAAAATTATTGGCCAGGTGACAACAAACTGGGATCCGAACGAAGCAAAGAATAAGGCTCAAACGCATTTGACAGCTGCATCTGATGATATGAAAGGCGATGTGGCTATTCTTGCTCCGAACGACGGAACTGCACGCTCCATCGCAGATGTTTTTGGAACTGACAGTGCAGTATCCAGCTACCTTGTTACAGGTCAGGATGCTGAGAAAGCATCTATTCAGTATGTGATAGATGAAAAACAATCTATGACAGTATTTAAGGATGTTCGTACTCTTGTACAAGATGCAATGGGCATGGCAATTGAAATCCTTGAAGACAAGGACCCTGAGACAACAGGTTCTTACGATAACGGAAAGATTGAAGTGAAAGCAAAGCAAACAGATGTAATTGTTGTAGACAAGGACAATGTGAAGAAAGAACTGATTGATTCTGAATATTATAAAGCAGATGAATTTACAGGGCTTTAATTAATAATGGACGAGAAATAGTGATAGAAGCGTCTATCACTATTTCTCCTTCTGAATAGCTTTTGGGCTAAGGAGTGAGTCATAATGAGCGAAAATATTTTGGAGATGCACGGAATTTCCAAAGAATTCACAGGTGTTAAAGCGCTCAGCAATGTCAATTTCAAGGTGGAGAAAGGTGAAATTCACTGCTTGATTGGTGAAAATGGAGCGGGCAAATCCACTTTGATGAAAGTACTCAGCGGCGTTTATCCTTATGGCACCTATCAGGGAGATATTGTATTTGAAGGCAGTGTGCAGCAATTCAATACAATCAGCGACAGCGTAAAATCAGGAATCGTTATTATCTATCAGGAGCTGGCCTTATTTCCTGATCTCACAGTCTATGAAAATATTTTTGCAGGCAATGAAATTAAGCAAGGCGGAATTGTCGATTGGAACCGGACGATTGCAGAAGCTAAAAAAATGCTGGATAAAGTTAAGCTTGATGTGAATCCTGAAACGCTTGTAAAAGATCTGAGCGTTGGAAAACAGCAATTAGTCGAAATTGCAAAAGCATTAAGCAAGGACGTGAAACTGCTTATTCTCGATGAGCCGACTGCAGCATTGAATGAAGATGACAGCGAAAATCTGCTGGATCTGTTAGGTGAGCTTAAAGAGCAGGGAATTACCTGCATCATGATCTCCCATAAATTGAAAGAAGTCATCTCCATTGCAGACAAGGCGACGGTGCTTCGTGATGGCCAAACCATTTGTACCCTGGACGCAGCAAAAGGCGAAATCTCTGAAAATCTCATTATTAAAAACATGGTCGGCAGGGAGATTGAAGATATTTATCCGAAGAGGCCGAACAAAACATTTGGCGATCCTGTCCTTGAGCTTCGCGACTGGTCTGCGTATGCGGTGCACCTGGGCAGACAGGTTGTAAAAGATGTTAACTTCCATGTTAAGAAAGGAGAAATCGTCGGGATTGCGGGCTTGATGGGGTCAGGCAGGACAGAACTTGCCCTGAGTATTTTCGGAAATCCAAAATCGTATAAAGTACAAGGCGAGCTATTGGTGGATGGCGTTCCTAAAACGCTGAAGCATCCGAGTGACGCCATCAGGTCGGGGATTGCATATGTGACAGAAGACCGGAAAGGGGATGGGCTGTTTTTAATACAGGATATTAAAAACAACATCTCTGCAGCTAACCTTAATCGTATTGCTGTCAATGGAATTATTAACGATAACGAAGAAGTGAAGGAAACAGCGGAATATAAAAAGTCCATGTACATTAAGGCATCTTCCCTTGAACAGGTTGTCGGCGACTTGAGCGGGGGGAATCAGCAGAAAGTGTCGCTGGGCAAATGGCTATTTGTCGGACCGAAATTGCTGATCCTGGACGAGCCGACGAGGGGCATTGATGTCGGGGCTAAATTCGAAATTTATACGATTATGAATAAATTGATCGAGGAAGGCATGAGCATCATAATGATTTCTTCAGAACTGGGTGAAGTCCTGGGGATGAGCGATCGTGTCTATGTCATGGCGGAAGGACAAATAAAAGGCGAGCTGTCGATTGAGGAAGCAAATCAGGAAAGTATTATGCAGCTTGCTACGCAATAGGAGGTTAAACTAATGGAATTTATTAATGAAGCAAAAACGCTATTTAAAGATAATATCCGTGATTATGGCATGTACATTGCCTTATTCGTTATTATGCTTACCTTCACCATTATGACTGACGGGTTATTTATGTCTTCACGGAATATCAGCAATCTCCTTGATTCAACAGGATATATCGCAGTCCTTGCAGTGGGAATGACGCTTGTGATCGTGATTCGGCATATTGACCTGTCAGTCGGATTCGTCGCCGGCTTTTTGGGAGCCATTGCAGCGATTCTGTTAACGGGAATGGGAATCCCTTTTTATATCACCATCCCCATCATCCTTGTGCTTGGCATTGTAGTCGGGCTGTTCAACGGGCTCCTGGTTGCAAAATTCGGCATCCCTTCTTTCGTAGCAACTCTTGCAGGAATGCTGATCTTTAGAGGAGCTCTTCTTCAGGTAACGGAGAAAACAGGAACGATTATTATCAAGGACGACGGATTTAACGCTATCGGTAATGGGTTCATCCCTTCCCTTATGCAAGTGAATGGGCTTCACCTGCTTACCCTGATACTGGGATTATTAGCTATATTAATGTATATATACAGTGAAATTTCCACCCGCAAAAATAAAATTAAATATCAGTTTGAGGTAGTATCAAAAGGGATTTTTATCCTAAAATTAGTGTTTGTTTCTGCTATCATATCCTATATTACCTGGATCCTTGCAGGATACAACGGTTTTTCCTGGACAGTTGTCATTATGCTTCTGGTGGTTGTCATTTATCACTTCCTGACAACCAAAACAGTGCTAGGCAGGCATGTATATGCAGTCGGAAGCAATCCGGAAGCTGCGCATTTAAGCGGAATCAATGTAAATAAAATAACGTATATTGTATTCGGTTCAATGGGGATGCTGGCTGCACTTTCAGGCATTTTATTCACTTCAAGGCTTCAATCAGCGACCACTACAGCAGGGACTTTATTTGAACTTGATGCCATTGCAGCTGCTTATGTCGGAGGGGTTTCTTCTGCCGGAGGCGTAGGGAAAATCACCGGTGCTATTATCGGAGCTGTTGTTATGGCCTCTTTATCAAGCGGGATGAATCTTCTTGGTGTAGGCGTTTCTCTCCAGTATATGATTCGTGGAGGCGTATTGGCCGGAGCTGTAATTTTTGATGTCATGACCCGGAAGAAAAGAGGATAGATTTTCAGTTTTCTGGAATCATAGTATGACAGAATGGTTTGGGGCATCTGTTGGATCAGGATGCCCCAGCTGTGTGTTCAGGCTGCTTATCAACCACCTTTCATCCTGCTATTCTATCGAAAGTAAAAAGGTGATATGATTAAAAATATTCAGTCATTTATACTGTGGAAACGGAGATACTGCCTTGCGTAAAATAAGTATTTTAATAATTTGCATCACATGCATCGCCCTTGGCTATTTTACATTGGCACTTGCTAAGAAAGCGTTTACAACAGTAGAGGATCTCCCTGCTATTGCAGACGGAAAGGATATGAAATACCGGCTGGTCCTGATTACTCAGGAATTAGACACTCCTTTCTGGGACAAGGCAGGCATCGCAGCAAAGGAACAGGCGCGGAAGGATGGAGCAAGTCTTGAAGTCTGGGGAAGCTATGGAAAGAACCAGGAAGATTTTCTGAAGAAGCTGGAGATCGCGATTCAGTCAAAAGTGGACGGCATTATTGTTCAGGGTTTGGATGCTCAGGAATTTAAAGATTTAGTTAAGGTAAAAGCTGCTTTTTATGGCATTCCGATTATTACAGTGGCCAATGATGTACCAAAAGCTGAAAGTCTGAGAAAAACATATGTAGGCTCTGACCAATATCTGGCCGGGCAGTTAATTGCAGAGCAGCTTATCGACGACATGGGTCATGAGGGGAAAGTCATACTCATGGGCGACAAGCATAAGGAGTATTATCTGCAGCAGCGCTTAAACGGCATTCATGATGTCCTGAAAGCTTATCCCGGCATCCGCACCGTCTATGCTGAAACGGGGGATGTCAGGGAGGAAATTATTGCTTCGACTCAGAACATGTTAAATCTAAATCCGGATACTGATAGTTTTATAGCGATTAAAGCTAATATAGCCGAAGCAATGATTCAGGAAATTGGAAGGCGATCACAGGTTGAGCCTTATTACATTTATTCATTCGATGATGGTCCGGATTCACTGTCTTTACTTACACAGGGAAAGCTTGATGGAATCATTGAACAATCTCCTGAGAAAATGGGAAGTCTCAGTGCTGAGCTGATCTTAAAATGGCTTAAAGATGAGGAAGTGCCGCTAAAATCTGACGGCTATCTCACCGATATCAGGATCTTAAAGGCAATGGAAGAGCAATGAATAAAATTCATAAGAAGATCTGGGCACTTACAACGGTCATTCTATTGATTATGGCAGCCATTTGGGTCACACTGACCTACTATAATCAGAAAACTCAGAATCAGTACAACGACATTCTTCAGCGATACCTCAGGATGAACGAGGTGACAACAACCAGCCAGCAGGTAATCGCAGACTTGAATAACTACTTTATCACACCATCTCCGGAAAATTTGGAAAAACTGAACAGCAGCAAGGAAAAAATGAAAAAGGTGCAAAAGGAAGTTATTTATCTTCGAAATTCGGAAAATGAGTTTGCTTTGACCAATTATATAAATCTGATTGACAGCCTGGCAGAGACCGCAGACCGCTCCCTTCTGTTCTTTAATGAACATGAGAAAGAGGATTCTGCTAAAGAGTTTGCGGAAGCGACGCGCATCTCGTTGTATATTTCCGAGATGACGCTTACTTTAATTGATAGTGAATTGAATACCTATGAACGTTTTTACAGGGGAATCATTGATCAATCCGGGGAAATTAAAAAGCTCGGGATTTGGGTTATGCTGATGATAACCTGCCTCTTGATGCTTTTAACTTATGGATTTTCATTAAGCATTACCAAGCCTGTACAGAAGCTGACTCAAGCTGCAAATGATTTATCAAGAGGAAGATTTCACCTGCCGATAAAGGTCGATTCAAATGATGAAATTGCCTTCCTTGCTCAAACCTTTGACCGTATGAGGATTAATATAAATAATCTGATATCAGAGATACAGCATAAAGCACAGCTGGAGCATGAGCTGCAGGAAAGCAAGCTGCTGCTGAAGGAAAGCCAGCTATTAAATCTGCAAAGCCAGATCAATCCCCACTTTCTATTTAACACACTTAATACTCTTTCAAAGAAAGCCTATCTGGAAGGCTCTCATGAAACCAGCGACCTGCTTGTAAGTGTTGCGGGCATACTGCGCTATAACTTAAAAAGGCTTGACCGCCCTGTCACACTCAGGGAAGAGGTAATGGTCCTGCAGCAGTATATGGATATTCAAAAAGCAAGATTTACAGATCGCCTGCAGTTAAAGATGTCAATCGATGAATCCTGTCTCCATGTGGACATCCCTGGCCTCACACTGCAGCCGATCATCGAGAATGCTGTTAACTATGCAGTTGAACCAAGGGAAGAAGGCGGAGTCATTTGGTTTCGCATTCAGGATGGAAATGACTGTGTGATTATAGAGGTGGAAGACGATGGTCCGGGCATTGAGGAATCCAAAATTAAACAAATTCTTCAAGGGCAATTCACCCAAACGGATGGAAAAACAACGGGCATCGGATTTACCAATGTCGTCAGGCGGCTCCGGCTCCTTTATGGATATGAAGATATCATGAATATCGAAAGCAGCGCAGCCGGAACAAAAGTGGTGATGAGAATACCGAAAGATAGGAGGGGGCAGCATGACAAAACTTCTGATTGCGGATGATGAGCAAATTGAAAGGGAAGGCCTTGAAGTGATTCTGCAGAAGGCATTTCCGGATGTTGAGATCAGCCAGGCGAAAAATGGAAAGATGGCGGTTCAAATGGCTGAAGAGCTTCATCCTGATTTAATTATGATGGACATTCAAATGCCGGGGATGAACGGCCTCGAAGCGATTAAGCTGATCAGTGAAGAAGATCCGGAAATTAAGTTTATCATGATTACTGCATTCGATACTTTCGATTATGCCCGCCAGGCGATAAAGCTTGGGGTTAAGGACTATCTGCTGAAGCCGAGCAAGATCACTGAAATTGAGACAACAGTCGGGAAGGTGCTTGAAGAGATTGAAGAAGAGCGGAAATTCCGCGCATTGACGAAGATTCAAAAGGATGCGCTGCAAAAGGCACTTCCGGTGATTGAGACGGATGTCGTAACACAGCTGCTGTTCGATCACGTCCATGAAGTTCATTTGGACATGCTGGTCGAAATGCTTGAAATTCCTTCAACCCATGAACAATTTGTTATGAGCATTTTGCTTCCCGAAGGACATGAGTATCTTTATACCCCGGTAAAAGAGAAGGTAAGACAAGCAGGCAGTGCATGGGTAGGTGCCCTATATGGACGCCAGCTGCCGATCATTGTTTTTCGGGAAAAGCAGCAATCATTCCGCTCTCAGGCGATATCCATTGCGGGTGAAATCCTGTCCCTTCCGAAAAAGGATTCATTAGAAGGCTGGTTCATAGGAATTGGGAATGTTTGCGGATCATTGCAGACCATTCGTCAATCCTATCAGGAATCTCTCATTGCGACCATGGACTCCACTCTTCCTGTTAAATACCGATTTTACTCTGATGTGCCGGCTCTCAGAACCGGGGAAGATCTGCAGCTGACTAAAGAGCGAGAAAAACAGTTTTTCGATCAGGTCAGGCTTGGCAAATGGGATCAGGTCTCTCTTAGTGTAATGGATATGATCCAGCGGTGTGAAAGAGAAAAGGAAGGGGTTGTTCAGGCTCAGCAGCGTGTTCTGCAGATGCTCTGGATTGCATCACGGGTAATGAGTGAAATTGGGTCAGAGAGTCCTGCACCATTTTTTGCTTATCAAACCCGGGATTTCCGCCAATTGCGCACGGAAGCCGAACAATTGATAAAATTAATGAAAAAATCCTATGGGGAGCATTACAACCGTTTGGAAGCAGACACCATACAGCAGCTGAAACACTATATAACCGAACATTCGCATGAGGATATTTCTCTTGAAGCACTGGGAAGGAAAGTGGGGCTCAGCCCGATTTACATCAGTAAAATGTTCAAAGAAAAGCTTGGGGTAAACTATATCGACTTCCTGACTGAATGCCGTATTGAAAAAGCAAAGAAGCTGATGGCTGATGCAGGGAAAAGCCTGAAAGAAATCACCTTTGAGGTAGGCTATCATGAGCCGAATTATTTCAGCAAGGTTTTCAAAAAAATGTGCGGCCAGTCACCGACAGAGTTCCGCAAAGCCCTTTTGGGCAAATAGGATTTATGAAAGAAAAAGGGGCAAGGAAGATGTATAGAATCCACTGGAAACTCATTTTGACTGCGCTGTTTCTGGCATGCACCCTGTCAGCCTGTGAAATAGGTACAGTGCGTGATGGGAATCCCGTTCCTGCTGCTGGTGAACAAATGAATGGCGGCGGGGAGGAAAAGTCAATTAAGATTGGCTTTTCAATGGATACACTATTGGAAGAGCGCTGGCTGAAGGACAGAGATCTGTTCAAGGAGGCTGTTGAAGAGCTTGGAGCCGAAGTGGAGATCATGGCGGCTAATGGGGATGACGCCGTTCAAATATCGCAGGCGGAAACCTTAATTAAACAAGGGGTGGACCTGCTGGTTGTTGTTCCCCATAATGCTGAAGCGACTGCTTCAATTGTCAAAAAGGCACACGAAGCGGGCATTAAGGTGATCTCATATGACAGGCTCGTAAAAAATGCGGATATTGACTTATATATATCTTTTGATAATGAAAAAGTTGGCGAACAGCAGGCAGAAGCAATCACAAGGCTGGTACCTAAAGGAAAGTATGTATACATTGGGGGAGCAGTCACCGACCATAATGCTCATTTATTCAAACGAGGAGTCTTTAATGTGCTCCAGCCCTTTATTGAAAGAGGGGATATACAGGTTGTATATGATCAGTGGTCCAGAGATTGGACGCCGGCTAATGCATTTGTGAACATGGAAGAAGCACTTAACGCCAATCAGGGTCAAATAGACGCAGTGATTGCAGCTAACGATGCAACCGCGGGTGGAGCCATCCAGGCGCTCGCTGTGCAGGGGCTGGCAGGGAAGATCCCAGTAGCCGGACAGGATGCCGAGCTTGCTGCTGCCCAGCGGATCATCAGAGGCACGCAGACGATGACAGTATACAAACCTATCGGCACACTAACCAAAGAAGCTGCTGAACTTGCGGTCAGAATGGCAAAGGGAGAGTCTGTTGAAGCAAACCAAAAAATCAACAATGGCAAAATCGAGGTCCCTGCCGTCCTTCTTCCGCCAATTGCCGTAGATAAAGATAATATGGATCGGACTATTATTGCTGATGGGTTCCATTCCCGGGAAGATGTTTATAAGTAAGGACTTTACCTCTCCAGGTATTGCTTCAACCGGTCTTTGCTGGTAAAATTAATGTAATTATAATGAAATGGAGGTTTTCCTTTTGACAGCATCAATGAGACTAAGAAGCCCGCTTTTCAATCGTTAACTGAATACGTTTGAAGGCTCTGCCTATGTTCAGAGCAAAGGGATTGGTCTGTCTATTTAAGGAAACCTATATTTAACGGTATCTTTTAAAGAGGGGATGAATTTCCCCTCTTTTTTGCTGTCTTTAGAAATAGAATGTATTGGACGGAATTGATCAGCTGAATATAGGCAAAGCTTGTTTTTATTAAATGGCTTTTTCGTAAAGGTTGTTGCTATTCGGATTTTATTTACTGAGTTGATTGTAGTGGAAGGTGCGAGACTCCTGCGGGAGTAGCGGGACAGGTGAGACCCCGCAGATGCGCAGCATCGAGGAGGCTCAGCGCCCGGCCCGCGGAAAGCGAGCACCTGGAGCGGAAATCAACGGGCAGCATTTATAAGCGGAACATCATAATTTCTAGGAAAAGAGCCTATTAAATATAGAAATGAGTGGTTATTATATGAATACCGTAAATCCAAATCTGCAGGAAAATTGGCTGAAAAATATTATTCTATTTTTAAGCAGCCAGACGGTCTCCCTTTTTGGATCGTCGCTCGTTCAATACGCCATTATGTGGCATATTACTTTAACAACCGAATCCGGTTTGATGATGACTCTCTATATCATTTGCGGGTTCATTCCAACCTTCTTTTTATCACCGGTTGCGGGTGTCTGGGCAGACCGGTACAACCGGAAAATGCTGATTATTTTAGCGGATGGCCTCATTGCCTTTTCAACACTGATACTTGCCATTCTCTTTTTAATGGGATATGAATCCATCTGGCTGCTGTTTGTCATGGCTGGGATTCGTGCCCTGGGAACAGGGATTCAGACTCCTGCAGTCGGGGCTATTTTGCCGCAGATCGTTCCTAAGGATAAGCTCACAAAGGTGAATGGCGTAAATGGGAGCATACAGGCTGTCATTATGTTTGTTTCACCGATGGTCAGCGCCGCTTTAATCGCAATGGCGTCACTTGAAGTCATCTTCTTCATCGATGTCGCCACAGCAGCGATTGCCATAATAACTCTGATGGCTTTTGTTAAAGTCGCTGTGCACGAAAAAGCAGCAGCTGAACAGACAACGAGCTACTTCAGCGACTTTAAACAGGGGCTCCAATATGTCAATAGCAGCCCGTTTCTGAAAAAATTCTTTCTGTTCTTTGCGATCTTCTTCGTCCTAATGGCACCTGCTGCCTTCCTGACGCCGCTGCAGGTTACCCGGACCTTTGGCGGAGATGTGTGGCTTTTGACCGCCATTGAAATTGCCTTTTCAGTTGGCATGATGGCAGGAGGGGCAATCATTGCTTCCTGGGGCGGATATCCAAATAAAATTAAATCCATGACCCTTGCCAGTCTCATCATGGGGATCTGCACCCTGGCGCTTGGCATCGTGCCGGTTTTCTGGATTTATTTAGTGTTCATGGCCTTGTTCGGGATTGCCATGCCAATTTTCAATACACCTGTAACCGTATTGCTGCAGGAAAAAATTGAAGAGAATTATTTAGGCAGAGTGTTTGGTGTCATGGGGATGATTTCCACCTCTATGATGCCGATTGGCATGCTGATATTTGGCCCAATCGCAGACTTCATAGCCATCGAATGGCTTCTTGTGGGAACGGGGGCATTCATTATCCTGTTAGCTGTTATTTTAGGCCGGGATCAGGTGCTTCTTGAAGCAGGAAAGCCTGCGCTAAGTGAATAGTAAGAGGTCTTTGTAAAGTGGAGCTGTCAAAAGTGGCAGCTCCATTTTTTTATGTAAAAACAAGGAACAACAGTACTGAAGGAGAATATTTATACGTAATGTCATTTGAAGGGAAGTAGAAAGATGAGGCAAATTATTGCACTCGGAGGAGGAGGGTTCTCCATGGAGCCCGAGAATCCATTGCTGGATGAATATATTTTATCTCAGTCAGGTAAAGAAAATCCTAAAGTCTGTTATGTGCCTACTGCAACAGGTGATTCCGATATCTGCATTAAATGGTTTTATGACTTTTTTGAAAAACAGAAATGCCAGCCGTCCCACTTATCTTTATTTAAGCCGCCAACAAGGGATATAGAGGGGTTTATTTTAGATAAAGATATCATCTATGTTGGAGGCGGAAATACGAAGAATTTATTGGCATTATGGAAAGAATGGGAATTAGATAAGATTCTAAGAAAGGCATGGGATCAAGGGATCGTATTAGCCGGCATCAGCGCAGGATCCATTTGCTGGTTTGAAGAAGGGGTTACGGATTCTTATGGAGATAAATTGGAGCCTTTAACATGCCTGGGGTTCTTAAAAGGAAGCAATTGTCCTCATTACGATGGCGAAGCGGAAAGAAGGCCTGCCTACCATGAGCTTTTGGCTTCTGATAAAATAAAGCCTGGAATTGCAGCGGATGATGGAGTGGCTATCCACTTTATTGAGGAGGAGGTCAGCCGAATCGTAAGCTCTAGACCCGGCGCAAGGGCCTATAAGGTCTATTGCGATAAGGAAGTAAAAGAGATTGAACTGAAAACAGAATACTTGGGTTCTTGAGGCGCACAAGAGAACTTAACATTAATAATGGAAGGAAGTGCTTAAAGTGGATTTGCAGACGGTTATGCAGGAGCTCGAAGCTCTTGGCAAGGAACGGACCAAGAAAATGTACATATCAAATGGCGCGCATGAGCCGCTTTTTGGAGTGGCAACAGGTGCAATGAAGCCAATTGCTAAAAAAATAAAAAGGAATCAGCCTTTGGCAGAGGAGCTATACGCTACAGGAAACTACGATGCCATGTACTTTGCAGGTGTCATTGCAGATCCTGAAGCTATGACGGAAGCGGATTTTGACCGCTGGATGGATAAAGCCTATTTTTATATGCTGTCCGATTATGTGGTTGCTGTTACATTAGCTGAAAGTGATATTGCACAGGAAGTTGCAGATAAATGGATCGAAAGCGGGGAAGAACTGCGGATGTCTGGTGGCTGGAGCTGCTACTGCTGGCTTTTGGGAAATCGTCCGGACGCTGAATTTTCAGAAGAGAAGCTGGCTAAAATGCTTGATAAAGTGAAAGACACTATTCACGATTCTCCCGAGCGAACCAAATCCGCAATGAATAATTTCGTATATACTGTGGGTGTTTCATTTGTGCCGCTCCATGAAAAGGCAGTTGAAATTGCAAAAGCCATTGGGCCGGTCGAAATGAAAAGGGGTAAGAAAAAAAGTGCCATCCTGAAGGCCTCAGATAATATCCAGAAGGAAGTAGACAGAGGAAAGATTGGCTTTAAACGGAAATATGTAAGATGCTAACTTATTGGACATGATAATGAACTTGCCCCTTTGTGTTATAATGAGGAACTTAAGAATTATAAATAAGCACTCATAGTGAAACGGATGCCGAGAAAGCCTCCGCTCTGAGTATAAATATGGAGGGTCATGTAATGAATAAACGATGGACCATCAGCAAAATTAACGAGTTCGTTGAGAAGAACTCGGATAGTAAACTGCTATCGACGGAATATCATGGTTTTTCTCAAAAGCTGCTTTTTCAATGTGCATGCGGAAGCCAGTTTGAAAAAACATTTACGAAATTCAAAAATAATCACCAGCGCAAATGTGACGTTTGCCAGCCGCCTAAAGCGTCGCGCTAAAGGGACAGGGGACAGGAATACTGTCCTTTTTTCAGTTCTTTATCTGAATATTTTCTGGAAAGCAGGTCATTAAATGAAAACAGAAAAAGAAAAAATGCTGGCCGGAGAAATGTATGATCCTGCCGATCCGGTATTATTAAAGGAACGCGGGGAAGCAAGACGAAAGGTCAGAATGTACAATCAGACTCTGGAGACAGAAGGAGAAAAGCGGACAAAGTTATTAAAGGAGCTGCTTGGGTCTACCGGGGAAAATGTATATATGGAGCCCAATATCCGATTTGATTACGGCTATAATACCCATGTAGGAGAAAACTTTTTTGCGAATTTTGACTGTACCATCCTGGATGTTTGTGAAGTGCGTTTTGGAGATAATTGCATGCTTGCACCCGGCGTACATATCTATACGGCAACTCATCCGCTTCACCCTGCTGAACGCAATTCAGGCAGGGAATATGCAAAACCGATTACGATTGGAAACAATGTATGGATTGGGGGAAGTGCTGTCATTAATCCAGGTGTAACAATTGGGGACAATGCAGTGATCGCGTCAGGTGCGGTCGTTAACAAAGACGTCCCGGCTAATACGGTAGTGGGCGGAAACCCGGCAAAAGTCATTAAGCAGATTGAGCTGTAGATCGATTCCAAGTGTTAGGCTTTTTATGCTCAGCGTAAGGAGGGAGAGCTGTGCTGCGAAGTTACAGTATAACTCTGCAATACACATCCCAAGAATTCCTCTGCATGAATAACCTGAATCCTCTAAGAGAAAACTTCTTATAAAAAGGGCGGAGGTAAACTCATGAGAGAAAATAAAGAAGAGCAGGGTAAGGAATTAAGCAGCACCATACATGATCAGGGTTCTAAGGATATCAGCACTACAGAGTATGGCCTTGAATCAGTTGCAGAAGGCTGCGATTTTGCTGAAGGAGAAAAGGAAAAACCTCCTGAATGTGGCGGGCTATGATACAAAAACTTGAGTTTGAGTCTAAGCTGGAAATGATCCATTGCAGCCAACCATTTTAACGATGGAGGGCAGTCATTCATGCTGACGGAAAAATATCCAAGTCAAAGGCTCCTTGCCGAAGGGGTCTTTTTTTTATTGGAGGGATTCTTACGGACTAACAAATCCTCCTTTCTGTTCTTGTTTTCACCTTGACAAATAGGGCTAAAGATACAAAATTTAGCATTTAGACGAGCGGGCGTTCATAGGCTTATAAAGGTATGACAAAGATAAAGGAGGACTCCTATGTTTTATCACATCAAAGAGCTTCAATATCATGCCAAGCCTGAGAGACCGGACCCGATTTTTGCTAAGAAGCTGCAGGAAGTACTTGGAGGACAATTCGGGGAAATTTCGGTTGCCATGCAATACTTATTTCAAGGATGGAATACCCGCGGGGATGGAAAGTACCGCGACTTATTAATGGACACAGGGACGGAAGAACTGGCACATATAGAGATGCTTTGTACGATGATAGCACGACTGCTCGATGGGGCGCCGGTTGGAGCACAGGATGAGGCTGCTAAGGATCCTGTAATGGAGGCCATATTGGGAGGAATGAATCCTCAGCATGTAATCGTTTCTGGACTGGGAGCAATGCCGGCGGATAGTGTCGGCAATCGATGGAAGGCGGATTATATTGCTGCAAGCGGAAACCTCCTGGCTGATTTCCGGGCGAATCTTACAGCAGAATCTCAGGGACGTCTTCAGGTAGCCAGGCTTTATAACGAAACAAATGACCGTGGAGTAAGAGATATGCTCTCCTGGCTGCTGGCGAGGGATACGATGCACCAAAATCAGTGGATTGCGGCGATTCAGGAATTAGAATCGAAAGAAAATATCGTGGTTCCGAGTACTTTCCCTAAAAACTTGGAAAAGCAGGAAGTCTCCTATGTTTTATTCAATTTTTCAGATGGAGATCAAAGTGCCAAAGGACGCTGGGCCAGCGGGCCGAGCATGGATGGAATGGGTACGTTCCAGTATGTTCAGAATCCGCAGCCATTTGCGAAAAAACCGAAATTAAAGCCGGCACCTCCGTATATTTATAATACGCCGCCTTCAGTTATGCGGCAGGAACAAATTCCTCCAAGCCTTTCTTAATGAAAACACCCTGCTAATCAAAGCGGGGTGTTTTCTATTTCTATTGTGTTACTGTTAATTTTCCCTCCCTTCTTCCGGATTAAGAGGGGTAATCTCTTCAGATGCTTCTGTGCTATAACGCAGGCTTACATGCTGTGCACCCTTATTCTCTGATGATGCTTCAGTCATAACCTTTGCCAAATATTTATGGAAGAAGTATTCGAATAAAGCAGTACCTATTGCAGCAATTATGGACATGGCCAAGAGGTTTTCCCCATCCGTTAAGATGGAACTTAGAAACCATATTAAGACGAAACTGAGGCCGGAATCGGCAGCTGCGGCAAAGGTGTTGCCGGTTCTTGGAAGGATCAGCATATCCCCGAGAGTATAAGATATGATGCACAGTAAAGCAGTTATAAGAAATACGTTAATAAAGCTCATTCTAAATATCATGCCAAGTATGATATATAGGAGCACCAAGCTTCCTATAAATTTAAGTGCCAATGCTTTTCCATGAGGCATATTCATTCCTCCTTTTTCCTTATTCTGTATGTACTAGAGGAAAATATGCCCGCGCACCTATTCATTGATTCAAAATGGAATAAGTAGAATGCGAAAATATTAAAGGACATTTAACTGGACTTCTGCTGTTGAAATTAGTGCTTTCACCGCACTAGTCGCAACTTTTGGAGGCTCGGCAAAGAAGTGAACGCAAAAAACCCCACAATTGTGAGGTTTTTGCATGTAAGTTAATGATCCTTCTTTTGTTTTTTTGCCAAAATTGTCCGGAGTTCGTTAATTTCCTCCTCAGTCAGGGAGTCTTCCTGGATGAATTGGACCAGCATGGATTTGACTGTTCCTCCATAGATTCGCTTAATAAAGGATTGAGCTTCTGCCCGCTGGCATTGATCCTGTGAATAGAGCGGGAAAAAGGTATAGATTCTCTGATTTTTATTTACGCCAACTACATTTTTATGGACAAGCCTGTCCAGAAGAGTCCGGATTGTTTTGGGCTTCCAGTCTGTACGCTCTTGCAAGGATTGAATGACTTCATTAGCTGTTTTAGGTGCACCATGCCAAAGAACCGTCATGACTTCCCACTCGGATTCTGAAATGCTGGGAATCCTTTCAGTCATATGACCACCCTCCTTAATTAATGAGATAAACGAATTAATAAATGCCTTTCTGCTTCAATATAGATAATGTGATTTCAGCTGCTTTACTTCCACTAGAGTTATTATCATTCTGGATATTCGTTGCAAAAAAGTATGTGTTATGCTCTGACTCAACATATCCGATGAACCATCCATTAATGTTTTTTCCATTTACAGTGCCTGTACCTGTTTTTCCTGAAAGGAGGGAACCCTCTTTTCTTTCTAGTTTAATGGAATCTTTCACTGCTTGGATATTGTTTTCTTTAAATCCAAATTGATTTGCATAAAAGCTTTTAAGCAGCTGAACTTGCTCCACAGGAGAAATCTTAAGGGAGGATTCCAGCCAATATTCCTCTATTCCACCAGATAAATCACGATTCCCGTAATTGATTTGGTCTATAAAAGTTTGAATCGTACCCGGCTGCATCTGCTTGTCTAACATCTGAAAATACCATGTTACGGAATTTCTCATGGCAGAAGTTAAATCCTGATCCGCATTCCAGGACTCAATCGGATACGTAAATCCGTTCCATTTTGCCGATGAATTTTCAACCGTAATGGTGCCTGACTCTAAACCAAGCAGTGCACTATAAATCTTATAAGTGGAATTTGGTGAAACCCTTAATGTGCTTTGATTTTTATTATGAATAAGATATTGATCTGCTTCTTTATCATACAATACAAAGCTTCCATCATATCCTTCAAAATAATTGCCTAAATCCTCATAACTAATGTTTTCATCCTTCAAGTTATAGCTGCTATTATCACGACCCATAGCAGAGATAAATGGAGCTTGGCCAGCAATAAATATCCCTGCCAAAATGAGTACAGCCGCACTTTTCCATCTCAGCCGTTTTGATTCCGGTTTAAAACAGGCAATTTTTTCGATTCTCGTTTTGATTTGTTTCTTTGACCCGTTTAAATGGTTTGCCAAATCGACTGTCACTGCCCTTGAGGTTTTATGGGCAAAATGAATAATGCTGTTTCCATACTCAGTATAATCAGGCTCATCCAGGGTATTTAAAACCGCTGCATCACAGGCAATTTCGCGATCCAGCCTCATCCTCCTTAAAGCAAGCCAAACTAGGGGACTAAACCAATATATAATTTGCAGAATCACCATTAAATAGTTGACTGCAAAATCTTTATTTTTATAGTGGTTCAGTTCATGTAAAAAAATATATTCTATCTCCTTTTCAGAAAGCCACTGGTCAAAATGACGGGGGAGAACCACATATGTCTTAAAAAGTCCAAACGTCATGGGGGTTTTAACGAGAGATGATTCTCCGACAATAATGCATTTTGAAATCTTCAGTTTGTGTTTGCAGTGTTCGAATAAGGATAAAATCTCTTTATTTCTAAGACAATTGGTGTGTTTCTTTACTTTATTGATTTTAAGCATTGCGATCAGCATAAAAACAGTCAGAATAGCGACTCCGGAAATCCAAGTGTAGAAGACAGCATTACTTAAGAAGGCTAAATCATAGCGTTCTACCGAAACGGTCAGGTCCTCCATCCAATTATTTTGCCTTAAAGAAGTATCAGCAGCAGGAGCAGTTTGGGAATGAAGGCTGCTATTGTTATTCCAAAAAGATAATGAATCCGCAAATGACATGAAATGTAATGGGATAAAAGGCAGCGGCAGAGCAAGCAATAATAGAAACCAAAGATTATAGTGGGTTTGTGCTGTTAAATGCTTCCTGAAAATATTTTTAAAAAGAAAAACGACTCCGATTGTAAAGGAAGACACCAGCAGACATTCCAAAAAAACAGCTAAAGACTGTGAGCTTGTGATCATTCTCATACCTTCCTCGCACTTTTTGACATCCAGTTTCAATTCCATAGATAAAATGAATCCCAACCATTCTAGCATCCTATTTTTAATTTAACAAATTAGGGAGATCATAGAATCTCTGATTATAATAGGGTTTGACAATCGAGGATTACATATGTAGTATTAGATTACAATTGTAGTCATTAATGCTGTTTAAAAAATGGCTGGAGAAAATTTTTTTGAGGAAAGAGGTTATAAAAATGAGGAAATACAATAGTAAGAATAGGTTAATAGGAGCCCGGCTAGTCTGTTTGGTTCTGCTTTTGCTTCTTACCCTGACTGGCTGTGCAAATGGTAATTCTCAATCAGATGCCAGTGCGGCAGAAAACTTTAAAGAAACTTCTATAAATACAAACCAAAAGTTCAAACAGCTGGAGAAGAAATTTGACGCACGGCTTGGCGTTTATGCATATGACACAGGAACAAAAAAGAAAATTGCTTACAGATCTAACGAAAGATTTGCTTACGCATCTACATTCAAGCCGCTGGCAGCAGCCATATTGCTGGAGAGAAAGTCACTGGAGGAAATGGATGAAATCATTACATACACAAGTGATGATCTGGTTACATATTCTCCGGTTACAGAAAAGCATGTAGATACTGGCATGACTTTAAGAGAACTTTGTGAAGCTGCAATCCGGTACAGCGACAATACCGCAGGCAACATAATATTAGAGGAATTAGGTGGCCCTGAAGGATTCAAAGCAGCCTTAAAGGAAATGGGGGATACTGTCACAAGGCCTGAGCGTTTCGAGACAGATTTGAATGAGGCAAAGCCGGGGGACATCCAGGATACTAGTACACCAAAAGCACTTGCAGCAAGCCTTCAGAAAGTTTTAATTGGCGATTTTCTAACTGAGGAAAAGAGGAACATCTTAACCGATTGGATGCGGGGGAACGCTACTGGGGATCCATTAATCCGTGCCGGTGTGCCAAGCGGCTGGGAGGTGGCTGATAAGAGCGGTGCAGCAGGATATGGCACACGTAATGACATTGCGATTATCTGGCCTCCGGACAGAGAACCGATTATCATGACAATCCTTTCTAGCAGGAAGACAAAGGATGCTGAATTTGATAACGCTCTGATTGCAGAGGCAGCGGAGATGACCATAAAGGCTTTGGATTAAAACATATGAAAGGGGAGAAATATTCATTTGTTTTGTAAAAAATCATAAGGAAAATGGCTGGTTTTTGTTAACATGATCTTAATTTAGCCATAAAAATAATCACATACCTCTTCAACAATCCTTATCTAGAATATGGTTGAATACATATTTTAGATAGGAGATGGAGTGCGTGAGCAAAAAGTTATTAATTGGTACAGGTGTGGCTTTGTCGCTGCTGTTCAGCCCAATCACTCAGACGCTGGCAGCAGAACCGGGAACTGGGGAAAGGAAACAAGTGGATAATATCGCTCACCGCGGTGCGACAGGGTATGCGCCGGAAAATACAATCGCCGCATTTGATCTTGCCGTTGACATGAAAGCCGATTTTATCGAAATTGATGTTCAAAGGAGCCAAGATGGAGAATTAGTGGTCATCCACGATACAACTGTGGATCGAACAACAGATGGCACCGGAAAAGTGGGGGACTTGCCGTTAGATTATTTAAGAAGTCTTGATGCCGGCAGCTGGAAAGGGGAACAATTTACGGGGGAACAAATCCCGACATTTGAAGAGGTTCTGGATCGTTACCGCGGAAAGGTTGGAATCTTAATAGAATTGAAGGCCCCAGAGCTTTATCCCGGCATTGAAAAACAGGTTGCTGATGCGTTAAAAGAACGAAATCTTGGTAAACCGCAAAATGAAAAAATCATTATCCAGTCTTTTAACTTTGAATCTATGAAAACAATGAATCAGCTTTTGCCTAAAATTCCGATTGGGGTACTGACGTCTAACCCTGCAGATACTACCGCGGAAGCTTTAAAGGATTTTTCAGCTTATGCAGATTGGTTTAATCCAAGCTATGGAATTGTTACCGAAGAATTAGTGAATCAGGTTCACTCTCTTGACATGCAAATTGGATCATGGACTGTGCGCAGCCAGGAAGCCGCTGATTTCCTGTTCGAAATGAAGGTTGACGCCATTATTACCGATTATCCGGATTATGTAGATCCCAGAAACTAGGCTTAATCTATATCAAAAATGGAGTAGACTCGTCATTAATGGCGGGTTTTTTTCAGTTTTAATAGACATTTAAAATAATAATATTATTTTGCTAAATTGATTCAAGAGATATTGTCATACAGAAGACAGATTGATAACGGTTACAAAAAAATTAAAAATAATTTAAATTGACTGAATAGTATAATTGTATTATTATTCTAACAATATATATTTTCGCAACACGAATGAATAGGTATTCAACTAAGAGGGGGAAGGATTTATGTCACAGATGTTAGCGTTAGTCATTCTTTTGTTTATTTTATTCATAGGAGATTTGGTTGCAGTCCGGACCAAGGCATGGGTGCCATCCATATTTGTCTGTGCCGTTCTGTTCCTTGCAGGATATTGGACATTCTTTCCACAGGATATCGTGGCATTGGCAGGGGTTCCGCCGGTTGTTGCCACAATGATGATGTACTTATTGATAACCAATATGGGCACATTGCTTTCCATTAAGGAATTGAAAAATCAGTGGAAGACGATTGTAATTGCTTTGTCAGGAATTATAGGGATTATTGCCATTTTATTTGGAATTGGAACATTTATTTTTGGATATCAAACTATGGTTGTAGCTGTTCCTCCTTTAGTCGGCGGTGTAGTTTCTGCCTTGATCATGTCTGAAGGTGCGAAAGAAGCGGGTCTTGCTTCATTATCTGTCTTTGCGATTGTGATATATGTGATGCAGGGATTTGCGGGATACCCGCTTACATCCATCGTCCTGAAAAAAGAAGGAAAACGGCTTTTGAAGCAGTACCGAAGCGGACAGCTTGTTTTTAAGGCGCAGAACAAGGCCGCTGAAGAGACGGCTGCAGCAGCGGAGACTGTTAGGCCTGGACTGAAGCTCATAGAAAAAGTACCGGAGAAATATAATACAGACTTCTTCAAATTTTTAAGATTGGCTATTGTATCCTATCTTGCTTACCTGACTTCAACACTGCTTGCACCTGTTGCCAATGTCAGTCCATTTGTCCTTTGTCTATTATTCGGGGTTATTGCTGCAAGCCTTGGCTTTCTTGAAAAGCAGGTGCTCCAAAAAGCAAATGGCTTTGGTTTTGCGATCATGGCCCTCATGCTCTTTATTTTTGACGGCTTAAAGCAGGCTACCCCAGGGATGATGCTCGAAATTATTTATCCGCTTGCCGGTACGATTATTCTGGGCGTAATCGGAATGTATATCTTCTCATTTATCGCAGGGAAAATTTTAAAAGTGAGCAAGGAAATGGCTTTCGCTGTTTCCCTGACAGCACTATATGGTTTCCCGGCTGATTACATTATTACAAATGAAGTCATAAAATCATTGACAGAAGATGAAAAAGAGAGGGAAATGCTGACCAGCAATATGCTTCCGCCTATGCTTGTCGGGGGATTCATCACCGTTACCATTGTGTCGGTAGTCTTGGCTGGAATATTTGTCGGATTATTATAAGAAAGGGATTGAATCGAAATGAGCGAAGTTCAAACAGGGAAAAATGTGAATCTGGAAAAAGTTCAGACGAGAATCGAAAACCATATTGACACCTTAAGCACATATACAGCGACACCAGGCAGAGGAACAACCAGATTAACATATAGCCAGGAGGATCTGCTTGCACGGCAGTATATTAAGGAGAAAATGAAGGAAGCAGGCTTGAGTGTCCGTGAAGATGGATTGGGCAATATTTTTGGAAAGCTTGAAGGATCCTTGAAAGATGCACCGAGTGTTCTGGTCGGATCTCACTTTGATTCAGTGCCGAATGGAGGGGCCTATGATGGGCCAGCAGGAGTAGTGGCGGGGCTTGAAGTGGCTAAGCTTTTTGCTGAAAATGGATTAGCGCCAAAATATCCTTTAGAGGTTGTCGCTCTTATCGAGGAGGAAGGCTCCAGATTCGGCGGCGGTCTAATGGGGTCACGTGGGATGGCTGGTTTGCTGACCGAGGAAGACTTCAAAACATTGAAGGATAAAGATGGCATTACGACCGTTGAAGCTATGGAGAAAATTGGGCTAGATCCTTCTCTCCCGAAAGCAAGAGACCAGAAGTCAGTCAAGGCTTATCTGGAATTGCATATTGAACAGGGTCCTATTTTAGAAGAAAAGAATATTCCAATTGGGATCGTCGAAGCAATTGTCGGATTGACGCAATTGGAGGTAACTGTAAAAGGACAAGCCGGCCACGCAGGGACCACACCAATGGATAGAAGATCAGACGCGCTGGTTGCGGCAGCCGGGATGATTGCCCATTTTCCTGGGCTTGCAGCAGCTGAAGGAGATGGGACGGTTGTGACAACGGGACGATTGCAGGTATATCCAAACGGAGCCAATGTGATTCCCGATCAGACAGTTTTTTCTGTAGATATACGCTCCGGCAAGGAGGAGCATGTCCAGAATGTCATTCGGAGAGTGAAGGAATTAGCCGAGTCCTATCATGATAGCGGTGTCGAAATAACCATTGAACAGCCTTTATATATTCAGCCAAAAGAGATGAATAAAGAGATTGTCAGTCTTTTAAAAGAGAAAAGCAGTAAACTGGGATACCCTTCATATCCTATGAATAGCGGTGCAGGACACGATGCCATGGTTTTCGCTGACTACACAAGTACCGGAATGCTATTCATTCCGAGTAAAAACGGACTTAGTCATTGTCCGGAGGAATGGTCAGATTCCCGGCATATTGCAGAAGCAGTTCAGATTCTTTTTGAGGCAGCAGCAGAGTTAACGGAGGCGGAATAAGTCATGATTCATAACAGATTAAAAGAATTGATTGCGGCATATAGCGATGAATTAACAGAACTGCGCAGAACATTGCATCGTAAACCGGAAGTATCATGGGAGGAATTTGAAACCACTCAATTTATCTGTGAGTACCTGGATGGACTGGGCATCGATTATAGAAGAACGGAACCAACGGGTGTCATTGCTGAAATTACAGGAGGGAAGCCTGGAAAGACGGTAGCTTTAAGGGGAGACATGGATGCGCTGCAGGTGGAAGAATTAAATAAAGATCTTCCTTATGCATCCACAGAAAACGGCAAAATGCATGCATGCGGACATGATGCTCATACTGCCATGCTGCTGATTGCCGCCAAGGCATTAAATGAAATTAAAGAAGATCTGCCGGGGAGTGTCCGTCTTCTGTTCCAGCCAGCCGAAGAAGTGGCGGAAGGGGCGAGGATGATGGTGGAACAGGGTGCAATGGAAGATGTGGACAATGTCTTTGGCATTCATATCTGGTCGCAAATGCCGACACATAAAGTGTCCTGTACACCCGGGCCATCCTTC
The DNA here is from genome assembly GCF_059758675.1 of Cytobacillus sp. GQ23. NCBI lineage: Bacteria > Bacillati > Bacillota > Bacilli > Caryophanales > Bacillaceae > Cytobacillus > Cytobacillus sp. GQ23. Next base: position 5,024 of record NZ_JCAXER010000030.1, on the reverse strand, counting down.
GCATCAGCCGATATATTCAAAGTGACATTCAAAGGGAAAGGCGGGCATGGGGCAATGCCGCATGATTGCATTGATGCCGCTATTGTCGCCTCTTCCTTTGTTATGAATGTGCAGAGTGTGGTGTCGAGAACCATTGATGCCCAGCAGCCTGCCGTAGTCACCATTGGGAAAATGACAGTGGGTACAAGATTCAATATCATCGCTGAAAATGCAGTCATTGAGGGAACAGTGCGCTGCTTTGATCCTGAAACAAGAGATTATATTGAAAAACAGCTGCAGCATTATGCTGAAAACACGGCAGCTATCTATGGTGCTAAAGCAGAGGTAGAATATACTCAGGGTTCGCTGGCAGTAATCAATGATAAATCCAGTGCGCAGCTGGTCCAAAGGGTTGCCTCTGAAGCTTTCGGGGAAGATGTTTTATTTAATGAAAAGCCCACAATGGGGGCAGAAGATTTCAGTTTTTACCTGGAGAAAGCACCTGGCAGCTTCGCCCTCGTCGGCAGCGGCAATCCGGAGAAAGATACAGAGTGGGCACACCACCACGGTAAATTCAATATTGATGAAGACGCCTTATCAACTGGTGCAGAGCTATATGCACAATATGCATGGGCATACTTGAACGAAAAACCGTAAAGCTGTTCAATCCGCTCCTTGTATGAGGAGCGGATTTTTCTGTTTGAAGACACGAAAAAGGAAGCAGTCGATTAGATCTGCTTCCTATATATAAGTGATTTATAAAATTCCTTTGACGAAGGAGAATGGTTGATGGCTACTAATCATTAATAGTTTTGCAGATACCTTGGCGGAATGTAATTTAGAGGCAGTGGACGTAAGATGACTTTAATATCAGAGGGCATTTCAAAATCGTGCTGTGCCTGTTTTAGATAGTGGTACATGGCTTTCCCGGCGACTGAATTGGCTGAATGAACAGTTATGCGATCTGCGAATAACTGTTTTTGAACCATCATTTGAACAAGCATAAGACCATTTCTTGATTTGCTTACTAAATCATGGTCTAAAGACAAGTGGTCAATGTCATAGGTCTGAAGCAAAAGGATACATTCATCAATGGTCTCAACTAATACATGACCATCAGGCGCTTTCCTGTAATCATCAAGAAATACGCTTATTTTCTCCACTTTTTAATCCCCTTTCGAAGGGGTGACTAAGAAAAGTCATGGTGACCCTAAGTTGTGTTACTTATTTCATTGTAACATACACATGGATGCAAAGATACGGAAGAGGGATTCATTGGAAGATATCAGCCGTTCCTTTCTCCATTAAAAACTGCAGGGTTTGGCTTTTAAGGCTTGCAGCTTCGAGGAAGCTCATGGACTGCTGAACAGCATGGAGCGAAAATCAGCGGACAATACCGGTAAAACACCAATTAAAAAGACCACACTCTTCCTAGTGATGAGTGTGGCCGAAGTTTAGCTGCGGAAGGACTCTCCGATCATGAAATAATTCAAGGTGTAATTTTCAGAGCTTCAGTGGTATGGTAATCTCTGTTTGCATACATTTGAACCTAATGAAACAACCCTGATTCCTTCGATTTCTTCATCAGTGCTTTCGTTTTTCTGCTCAATGGCTCCTTCAGGAAAGTGCCAACTAATAGCGCAATGATGCCAAAAATCATGAGAACCAAGAGGTCTCTGTATACTTTTTCCCAAACTATGCCGCCTACAGCTTCTCTCATAATGTCAATTACATAAGAGAATGGCAGGAACGGATGAATGGTTTGGAAAAACTCAGGAAGCAGGGCAATCGGATAGGTTCCGCCAGCACCCGCAATCTGCAGTACCAGCAAGACAATCGCCATAGCTTTTCCTACATCTCCAAATACAGATACTAAGGTATAAACAATTAATATAAACACTAAACTGCTTACCAGTCCAAACAAGACAAACCATACTGGTTCTGCCACATCCACTCCCAGCAAGAAGATATCACCCAGAGTCACTATTAGGGTCTGTGCAAACCCAATGCTAAGGAAGGTGAGCAGTTTGCCAAAATAGATTTGTCTTTCCGTAAATTCTTCAGAATGATGAACATCTGTAGCCAATAAAGAAATTAATAGTAAAGCACCTACCCAGATCGAAAGTACGGTATAGAAAGGAGTCATACCCGTTCCATAATTTTGGATTGGAAATAGGCTGTTTTTATTGAGCTGAACAGGTTCTTCGAAGAAACCTTTCTCTGCTTCGGGATCATTTTGCAGCAGCTCAATGATCTCGTTGATGTCTGTCTCACCCTGGATTTCCCTAATCCTGTCTGCTAATTGATTAACCTTTTCGTTTACATAAGGAAACTCTCCTAATAGGTGCTTCAGCGTTTTTTCTCCTTCACCTAAGTTCCCCTCCGTATTAGCAAGGATTTTTTCAATCTCAGGTATGGCGGATTGAATATCGGTCAGGATATTCCGGGCGTTGTTTAATGTGTCCTTGGCGCTGGCCACTTCTTTTTTGATGGCTGGCCGAATGCTTTCGTTATATTCTTTCACAAATGTGTCGATCCTGTCTGCAGTTGCAGCTGAACGTTCCTGAAGCCGGGTGATGAACTCATCTGCTTCCTGCTGTTTGTCTGAAAGAAAGACAGTGACCTTTTGCCCGTTTTCCTGGATCGTCTGCAGTTCCTGTTTTAACAAGGCGACTTGTTCCAGAGCCCTGTTAATTTGCTCCTGATTTTGGTTTGATTCTTGTTCCTTATTTGTTTCCTGCAGCTGCTTTAATGCTGCTTCAATAGTTTCTAGGTTCTGAAGAGAACCCGCTATCTGCTCATTGATTTGATTGCTTATTTCCTTTCCCTGGTCCAGGTTCAAGTCAGAGGATTGCACCGAAGAGACAAAATCGTTTATTTTTATCGCCATATTCTGGACACTCTCCAGGTTCTCCTGAATCTTGGGTTCCATTGTATTCAGGCGATTCTCTGCCTCATTTAGGAATGTCATCGTTTCATTAATGGTCTGCAGACCGTTGCCTGTTGCACTTTTGGCTTCAGGAACGAGTGCTTGTGCTTTATCAATCATTATTTTGGCGTTTTCAGCGTCTGATAGGGAGCTGCTTAATAAAGAATGAATTTCAGGAAGCTTTTCCTCTATTTGAAAAACATACTCTTCGAACCGCTTTATATCCGGAAGGTCCTTTTCAATTTCCAGACCCAATTCATTGAATCTCTCAAAAATAGTGCCGTTTACAGATGAGATGAAATTGCTTGTAACCGTATCGACAATCCCGCCAGCACCCTTTTCTGTGATTTTAGGTGCAATGGCATTGATTTTTTCATTCACATAATACTCAATTTTCGCTTTTTCGGGCTTGTCTTCCATGACGGTCCCCAGCTTCTGAGAGAAATTCTCCGGGATTACGATGACAGCAAAATAGTCACCGTATTCTACCTTTTCCATCGCGTCTTTGCGGTCATCAAAGTGCCAGTCCATATCATCGTTCTTCTTTAATTCCTTGATGATATCATCCCCTATATGGATGTTCTTATCACGAACCACTGCTCCGGCATCTTCATTCACGATTCCCACTGGAAGCTGATCCGTTTGACTATAGGGATCCCAGGAAGCCACAATGTTAAACCAGGCATATAAAGAAGGCAGCAGCGTCAAGCCTCCAATTAATACTGCCGCAACCCAATTAGTAAAAATACTTCTAATATCATTCTTATAAATTTTCCACATGCTTTTCAGTCCTATCTTCTCGTCTTCATATAGATTTTGTGAATAATCGTTTAAATATATTCAGAATCCCAGTGTACACAACATTACAACCTCTATACAAATACTAAGTGCTCACAGCAATGACAATAACATTTGGAGCTTTAAAATAAAGGTTATGGATTTATCGGATAAAGTTGGATGAGCGAAAAACGGATTTAACGGTCCTGTTGCTGCCATAGGAGGATGAGTATTTTTTGAGTGACCGCCGCATGGGGAAAATATTAGCGGATTGTAAGCATATATAATGAATATGTATACTAAAACAAAATATAGAGGGCATGTGCTGCTCGTTCTCTTGTGGAAAAATGTATTCTAGAATGTAAAGGTTTAGGTGTAAGGCGGATATGGCTGCATTTTTCTAAGGCTGGCTACCCGCTTTATAAGAAAATAGGGTTTATAGATAAGTCTTCCGGGATGGAGTTACTATTATGAAATCTGCTGTCTGTGCAGGCGTTTTGCTTTTTCATAAGAGTACAAAAAGGTAAATATGTTAATAAACATAAGCTACTGCCTTTTTTTCCTTTTCTCTATATAAAGCCAAGAGTAGTAAATCACCCAAAAAGTGAAGGGAATTATATATATTAAATAAAATTTATTATATGGAATGATAAAGGCTGAAGCTATAAAAATCACAAGAGCTGGAATTAATAGAATAAAGTATTTTCTCCAGTGCACATTCATTCCTCCTTGGTGTTTAATCAATAATAGTATCATAGGATAATAATACCAACTATAGGATTGTAATCAAGCTTTTATTTTTTCTGCAGATTGCAGTGTGGGTTTATTGACAAACTTTTCAAAAAAATATATGATAAAAATCCTGCCAATTTTTACTTTGGCCTAAGGGGACTGTGAAAAGTTCATTCTTCTTTGTAAAGGATGGGTAACGATGAATAAAGAGCAATTGATGGAAAGTGCACGCAGTATGAAGGAGAGAGCTTATGCTCCCTATTCCAAGTTTCCAGTTGGAGCTGCTTTATTACTGAAAGACGGCACTGTCATTAATGGAGTGAACGTGGAAAATGTCTCGTTAGGTGCAACGAATTGCGCCGAACGAACAGCCATTTTCACTGCAATTGCTAACGGTTACAAAAAAGGTGATTTTCAAGCTATAGCTGTAGCTGGTGATACGGCAGATTTTCTTCCGCCATGCAGCATTTGCAGGCAGGTATTAGCGGAGTTTTGTTTGCCTGATATGCCAGTCTACTTAACAAATGAGAAGAAAGAAATATTAGAACTGACATTAAAGGATTTATTGCCTTATGCATTTACGGATTTAGAGATGTAGCATAAATAG